>CAYZLP010000695.1:0-3374 GCA_964478635.1 uncultured Caldilineaceae bacterium | reverse complement strand
GGCGCCAGGAACTGATAGAAGCTGTCCGTCAGGATGACCAGGCGCGTCTGGGCGCGTACCCAATCCATGAAGGAGACGGCGCCGGGCAAGGGCTCCAGATCGGCGATGACGGCCTGGAGATCGCCCATTGTGAGACCGCGCTCCCGCAGGATCTTCAGCCGCAGCGCCATGAGTTCATCATAATCCGAGATGTCACGCGTCGTCAGGCGAAGTTCTGAGATGCCCGTCGCTTCGGCCACGGCTATCCAGATTTCCGGGAGAAATACCCCCTCCAGATCGGCGGCAACCAATGGCGCCTGCTGGTGTTGCATACGTGGAGTTCCTTTGCGTGAGAGCCGCCACTCGTCAAACGTCAAACGGCAAACGGTGCGACGTGATGGATCCTGATAGGACGGCATGTCCCAGGCAAGTCTACCAGAGGCCCCGGCGAAACCTCAAGAATTGGGGGTAATTGCTGACGCTGCATCTGCTTGTATCGCCGTCCACTTAACCAAGCTTAAGGAAAATATCAACTTGACCAAACCGGCATAATGGGTTATGATTTTCACAATCACTAAGATTTACTCAGATTTAATGATATTTTATCAGGAAATATGAGCTCCTACCGCCTCCTCTGCCTTGGTTTGGATCACCGCAATTCTCCAGTCGAGTTGCGCGAACGCTCCCGGTGCACACTTGAAGATTTGAAAGCAGTGCATCTTCAGGCCGACCTCCGTCAGGAACTCGCGCCGTTGCGTTCAATCTACGAATTTGCCCTGCTCTCCACGTGCAATCGGATCGAACTCTATGCGGTCGTGGATCGAGGATTGACGAACGAGGAAGCCGAAGCAGCGCTTCGCCTCTTCCTTGCGCTGGCCAGCGGCACGGATCCGGCCGAACTGGCCACCATGCCCTTCAACTGTTATTTCGGCATGCGGGTAATTGAACACCTGGCAAGCGTGGCCGCGGGCCTGGACTCTCTGGTTCTGGGCGAGGCCCAAATATTGGGCCAGGTCGCCGAGGCGTACCAAACGGCCGCCGAAGCGCATACGTTGGGACCGACGCTGGATGCACTCATGCGGGCTGCATTGCGCACGGGAAAACGGGTCCGCCATGAGACTTCCATTGGCGCCAATCCGGCGAGCATCAGTTCCGTGGCCATCGCATTGGCCCAGCAAACGGTCGGCACGCTCCAAGACAAGCGCATTGTGGTTATCGGCCTGGGCAAAATGGGGCAGATGACGCTCAAGGCGCTCACCTCGCGCAGCGGGCAGCAAATTGCTGTGGTCAATCGCTCCCTCTCCAAAGCGGAACCCTTCGCAGCCGCCGGCTACAAGGTCTATCCTCTCGCGCAGTTGAGTGAGGCGCTCCGCGAAGCCGACATCGTCTTTAGCGCGACCGGCTCCGATTCCTTCATCCTCCCTGCAGCCGAGGTAGCGCAGATTCAGGAAGCCCGCGCCGCACGCCCTTTGACCCTGGTCGACATCGCCTTGCCCCGGGATATCGAGCCGACTGCCGCGGTCTTGCCCGGTGTCCAACTTCTCGACCTCGATGAACTCTACGCCGGCCTGGATGACGCTTTGGCCGCCCGCAAGCAGGAAGTGCCCCGGGTCCAGAGCATCGTGGACGAGGAAGTCGGCAATTTCGCCATTACCCTGCGTGAACTGGCCATGCGGCCCGTGGTGGCGGACCTGCGGCAACATGCCGAAGAAATTCGTCAAGAGCAGCTGGCCCGCACCCTCCGCTTTGTGGGTGAGGGCGTGGATGATGCCGTGCTGGCGCAGTTTGACCACCTTTCCCGGGCATTGGTCAATCGCCTGCTGCATGCCCCGACCACGCGCCTGCGCGAGGTCGCCGTCAACGGCGAAGCCGAACAGTACGCGTCGGCCGTACGCGATCTCTTTAACCTCAGCAATCTCCCGAGCAGCACTTCATGACCGTTCAGACCTTGCGTCTGGGAACCCGGACGTCCCGTCTAGCCCGCTGGCAGACGGACCATGTGGCCGCGCTGTTGCAGGCGGCATGGCCGGCGCTGGAGTGCCAGATCGTGCCTTTTTCGACCCGGGGGGACCGGATTCTCGACAAGCCCTTGCCCGAGATCGGTGGCAAGGGGCTCTTTACGGCTGAGCTGGAGACCGCCCTGCGCGCAGGCGAAATCGATTTGGCCGTACACTCGCTGAAGGATCTCCCCGTTGAGGATGCACCGGGTCTCACCATCGGCGCGATCCCCGTGCGCGCGGCGACGCAGGACGCCATCGTGGCCGGCAACGGTCTGCGCATGGCCGAATTACCCTCTGGAGCAGTGATTGGCACCAGCAGCATCCGGCGGCGCGCCCAGTTGCTGGCCGTGCGCCCCGACTTGGAGGTGCGGTCGATCCGAGGTAATGTCGAGACCCGGATTCGCAAGGTGGTGGAAGAACGGCTCTATGCCGCAACCGTCCTGGCGTTGGCCGGGCTTGAGCGGTTGGCCCTGGCCGACCGAATCAGCGAGCTTCTGCCCCTGGAACTCATGCTGCCCGCGCCGGGCCAGGGCGCGCTGGGCGTTCAGTGCCGGGAAGATGACGAGACGACGCTCGCCCTGCTGACCGCCATTGATCACGCTGCGACCCGCGCCGCGGTCACGGCGGAACGGACCTTTTTGCAGGCATTGGGCGGGGGCTGTTCCGCCCCCATTGGGGCCTTTGCCCAAGCGAACGATGACGGCTCCCTCGAACTGCAGGGCATCGTGGGCGCGGTGGACGGAAGCCGCCTCATCCGGGTGCAGGGTCAGGATCGCACGCCCGTTTCCCTGGGCGAATCGCTCGCCGAGGATGCTTTGCGCCAGGGTGCGGTGGAGTTGCTTTCGTGACGGCGCAATTGCCGCTGCAGGGACGTAGAATCGTCGTGACTCGCCAGCCGGATCAGGCGGACAGCTTTTGCGCACGTATGACGGAATTGGGCGCCGTTCCCCTGCGCTTTCCGACCATCGATTTCGTCGCCGTCCGCAGTTCTGACGTCGAACAGGCGCTTGGCGCCCTCAACCGGTATGACTGGGTCATCATGACTAGCGTCAATGCCGTGCATTTTTTTCTGGCGCTAGCGGGCAACAACCGATGCGACACAGAAGGGGTTAGTTTTGCTGCAACCGGAGTCAAGACCGCAGCCGCCCTGCAGGAAGCCGGTTTGGCCGTAGCCTTCGTGCCCGAGGAGTTCTCGGGCGCCGCCCTGGCCGCGACGTTACCCGATGCGGCCGGCGCTCGCATTCTGATCCCGCGCACAGAGCAGGGGCGCCAGGACCTCGTGGACGGGCTTGTCGCGCGGGGCGCGCAGGTTGACGATGTCGCCATCTATCGGACTACCATCGCTCGGCCGAGTGCGGCAGAATATGCTGCGTTGGCGGAAGGAGTCGACGCCCT
>CAYZLP010000694.1:0-3388 GCA_964478635.1 uncultured Caldilineaceae bacterium | reverse complement strand
CTTCTGCGCCCGCCACCTCTGCGGCACCGCTCCACGAGAGCGTGTTGTCTTGCTCCATTTCGGTGAGTACCCGGGCGACTTGGCCGATGGCGACGCGCTGCTTGCGATACAGGTCGCTTTCGCTCATGGCAAGACGATCGGCGATCTCACGCACCTTGCGCCCTTGAATAAAGCGCATTTCGAGAATATTGTAAAGCAGCCATTCGGGCGCGCTCAGGTCCGGCTTGCCCTCGGGTCGCATTCGCTCGATGGCCTGACCCAGGACCAGGCGCAGCGCCTTGGTCGGATCGTCGTCGGCCTGTTCCATCAGATCGCTGACAACCCGCAGCTGCACCAGGGGACTCTTGGTCAGCTTCGGGCCGCCCCAGTAGTGGCTCAAGGCATCCTTCACCCAGGACTCGAAATCCGGGCTGTGAATTGGGCTGGGGTTGAGGAGCGCATCGGCCAGATCCTCGGCGCTGTCGGTCGTTTGATAGGGAACCACGCCGCGCAATTCCTGGATACGTTCGATGTCCGGAATCAGGGCCTGGAGGCTCACGAAGACGCTTTGCTGAAGCTTGCGGTCGGCCAGGGCCCGGGCGATCCGGTCAATGAGCTTGTCGAGCACCACCAGTTCGTCTTGACTGAAAAGGGGCGTCTCCGTGCGGGCTTTGACGCCAAGCATGCCCAGAAGACGGGTTTCGCCTGCCCCGTTTGTCTCCAGCAGAGGCCAGATCCAGTAGCCGGCATGGCTGGCCGGCTGCAGTGGATCCGCCGTGCGCAGGGCGCGGTTCAGGGCGTCGGACCAGCCGCCGATGCCCCGCACCTCATCACGCACCTCATCCGAACCGACCACGCCTTCCAGAATCAGATCGGGGCCGACCACGGCCGCGACAAAACCGGCCGGGACCCGCAGCAACTCGCAAAGGGCGGTCAGGCTGTTTTCCAGAAACTGCCGCAGGTCCGTCGTGGTCAGCAGGCGGCGATCGACCTCCCGCAGCCAGGCAATTTCGTCCCGATCCTCCCGGTAGATCAGGCGGTCGACCAGACTCTTGCTGACGCTCAAAAGGAGTTGGCTGAGGACGATGACGCCCGTAATTACGCTAAAGAGCACGACATCGCCCGGCACGCCCAGCCATTCGGCCACCAAGGGCACCGTCTGAATGGCGCCGATGACGATGATGGCTACGACGGGGCCGCGCATGAAAAAGCGGATCAGCCGATAGCGAACGACGCGGTCGGGCGTCAAGACGCCGAAATAGGCGACCGTGTAGGCCAACAAGACCAACAGAACGGCCACGGCCAAATTGACCAGCAGGGAGATCAACAAAACCCAGGCGCTGGATTGTTCCCCCACGCTGAAGGCGCTCAGCGTGATTAGGTAGGGGAAGACGCCGATACCCGGTGCCGGAAAGCCGATGAGCAGATAGGTAATCCGCTTGCGGCTTCCCTCGGTCAGGCAACGCTGGCGCGCTTTCCAAAGGTTGCGCAATGCGAGGAGGGCCGTCAGCGTAAAGAAGAGCACAAAGAGCCAGAAAAGCGGCCCGGCCTCCAGATAGCTGATGGGCGGCACGAAGCGGATTGCTCCCACAATCTGCGTCCCGAAGAGCGCGCTGATCGCGCTGATGATCGACAGGGCCACCACCCCATACGCGACCCAACGGCGCGGTCCGAGGCGATAATTGGTCGTCTGGAGGACCGCCAGGGAGAAGAGGTAGTAGCCCGCGGGCAGCATGGCGATGCCGAGCCACTGAAAGCGCAGCCAGCTTTCGGCCGGCGCGGCATTCACGGCCTGGTCGAGGGCCACGTCACTGGCAAAGGTAATCATCACACAGGCCAGGAGAATGGAGAACGTACGCGCCACATTGGTACGGAAATTGTACGTGAAATTGTAGGCCAGCAATGAGAAGGCCAGAATGACAATGACCGATGCGGTCATGACATTGGCAAAGGCCAGCACGCGCGTAATTGTGAAATCAGCCATGGCACCCGCTCAATCTATCCAACCCAATCCATCTCTTCATCAGTGACTACCCACATTTTGTGGCGTTTTTGCAGATGGAGTTGGAAACCGCCGCCCACGACCGGCGAACGGCGAATGTTGATTTGCACGTCCGCTTCTTTCAGGGAGGCGAACTCAACCGGTTCCATTTCGATGATCGGACCCCGCGTCGGCGGAGCCGGTTCGCCCACGATGAGCCACTGAACCTCACCGGCGAAGCCCAAATCCCCCTGTACTTCGGCAGGATGGGAACGAATCCGCAGGACGGCCGGGTTCCCGTCGGCATCGGGCTCCATGCGGCGCTGAACCCCCAGCTTGTGGATGAGGGCCGTGCGCCGAATGCGCAAGGTGTCGGGCTCCTGGCGATCAACGCTGCGATAGTAGCGGGCCAAGGCATAGGTCGGGCCGAAGGCGTTTTGCTGGCCCAGCAGGCGCAGCAATTCCTCGCGCACGATGCCCCATCGATAGCGCCACTCCTTGGTATCGATCTGATCGCCGTATTCGAGCAATTCCAGGGTCGACTCGGCTCCCAGCCGGCTCACAATGGCCAGAGGCGGCAATTGGGTCGGATCCTGTTTGAGGCGCGCGAGGGTGACTTCCGGCGTCGCTTCGATGTCATCCGGCCGAATAAATGTGCGCCGGCTGCTGAGGGAAAAAAAGATTCCCAAGACAATGGCACCGGCCAGCAGCGCCACCAACGTCCACGCCACGGCATCCATGGATTCAACGATGCGCGCCGCCGGAGGCAAGCGATCCAGTTGTAGCGCCTCCTGCAGCCTTTCCAGCAACTGCTCCATAAATGACCTATCCGTACATGCCGCGCAGGGTTGCCCGATGGTTCCGATCTTCCGATCGAATGTCTGGTTCAGATGGCGTCATTCTACCATAGAGTGGCGCGGCCTTAAATCTATCTGGCAGCGCATTGCCCAGATTGCAGATACATTAGCCGATCATTAAACATCTATGAGAATGGAAGGCGATTCACCGTATACGGGCGGGCCTCGTCGCTACAATGCACAAAGATTGAACATGGTTTGTTCAATGTTTGCATCGTTTGCGTTTTGATTCAAGATTCACTATCACTGAGGAGACCCACAATGAAACGCATGATAATTCTGCCGCTACTTGCCGTCATTGCGCTCGTGTTCGCAGCCTGTTCAGCACCGGCCGCTCCGGCGCCGGCCCCTGCGGCCGAAGCAACTGAGGCCCCGGCGGAGGAGGCTCCGGCGGAGGAGGCTCCGGCGGAGGAGGCTGAAGCGACTGAAGAGCCCATGGAAGAAGAAGCGGCCGAAGACGCCATGGGTGAGATGAGCGACATCGTCGACACCGCCGTGGCCGCCGGCAGCTTCACCACTCTGGCTGCTGCCCTGGAAGCGGCCGGTCTGGTTGAGACCCTGAAGGGTGAGG
>CAYZLP010000693.1:0-3389 GCA_964478635.1 uncultured Caldilineaceae bacterium | reverse complement strand
TCATGGAGTTAGCCAGCGGCATCGGCAATCATGAATCCCGCGTCGGCGATCTGGATGGCGATGGGGATATGGATATTCTGGGCAAGCCCTACAACTGGGAGACGCCCCGGCTGGATATCTGGCTGAGCAATCTTGCACCGGAACCGTGCACGCCCGTCCTCAATGCCTGGCAACGCCACGTGATCGATGCGGACCAGCGCTGGACCGCGATTTTCGTTGACGCCACGGATTTGAACGGCGATGAACTGCCGGATATCGTAGCCGGGGGCGATTGGTACGAAAACCCGGGTACGCCGGAGAGCGACTGGACGCGACGCCCGATTGGCGATCCGCTCAACAACATGGCCGCGGTCTATGATTTTGATGGCGACGGCGATGCAGATATTTTGGGAACAGCCGGTAAAGGATCGGACGCCAATCCCAATTTCTACTGGGCCCAGAACGACGGGAGCGGCAACTTCACCATCCGCAGCAATGTTGCGGCAGGAGATGGAGACTTCCTGCAGGGTGTGGAAGTCGGAGCGTTTCAGGGCGAGCTGCAGATCGCCTTGTCGTGGCATGAGGACAACAAAGGCATTCAGATGCTCACGCCGCCTGCAGATCCGGCCGACGGCCTGTGGCCACGAACGTTGGCCTCAAGCACCTCCCAAGACGAGGACTTGAGCAGCGGCGACATCGATCGAGACGGGGACCTGGATTTGTTGCTGGGTACGCAGTGGCTGCGCAATGAACGGGCGACTCCAGCAGATTGGCACGACTTGACCCGACGCTACCGAGTGCCCATCGTGGTGAATGCCGACGGCGCCGACCGGCGGGACTATCCCGCCGAACTCTCGCTAAACTTCACCCAGTTGCTCAGTCCGCTGGGCGGCGGTTCGTTTGCACCGGACTCTCTGCATCTGGTCGAGGTCGATGCCCAAGAAGGTCTGCTCCAAGCAGAGGTTCCGGTTCAGTTCTCGCCCGGCGTTGGGTTTGACGCATCGGCGAATGCCGCCGGCGAGATCGTGCTGCTCCTGGAGGGTTTCACAGCGGGAAATCAGGCGCGCCGGTACCATCTCTATTTTGACACCGAAGACGGCGCCTATGCGCCGATTTTGCCGGCGGATCAGGTCGGCGTTGCCGATGACGCCGATGAAGGACAGTCCAGTTTCCGAATCGACACCGCGCAGGCCACCTACTACTACCAGAAGACCGCGGCCGGGTTCTCCAGCCTCCTGGACAGTGACGGCAACGACTGGATCAGCTTTAATCCTACGGCCGGTTCCGGTCCTGCCGGTGAGTTCCGGGGCATCCCCAATCTCGTGTACCCCGAGGGCTACTTCCACCCCGGTGACACCAATGCAACAAGCATCCTGATCGAGGATGGACCCTTGAAGGCAACCATTGTTTCTTCGACAAATGACAATCAATGGCAGGCAATCTGGGAAATTTTCCCCCGGTTTGCCCGCATGACCGTCACGGAGGCAGCGCACAACTATTGGTTCCTCTATGAAGGCACTCCCGGTGGCAGTTTGGAAACCGATACGGATTTCGTTGTGCGCGCCGACGGCACCCAGACCAGCGCGTCAACGGCGTGGACGGGTGATTTGGAACCGGAAGAGTGGGTATACTTCGGCGATCCGGCTGCCGGAAACGGCGGCCGTTCCCTCTTCGTCGCCCAGCATCAAACCGACAATACGGTCGATTCCTACTACGCCATGCGCGAACAGATGACCGTCTTCGGCTTTGGACGCGACGGTACCGACACCTTCCTCGACAGCACGCCGCGTCAATTTACCGTTGGGCTGATCGATGAAACAGTCTACGATTCCGCGGCCCCCGTCATTCGCGGCGCCTATATGAATATCGCAGCGACGGTCGGCAGTGCCGAGCGCTTGGACGACGGCGGGAGCGCAAGTTGGTCACCCTTCACGCTCAGCAACAGCAGCGGCTCACCGGACCGGAACCAGCTAGCCGATGTCAATGGCGACGGTCGTCTCGATGCTGTCGTCGGTTACGAAGCGACGAACTCGCCGGGCAAGCTGGCCTGGTACGAACAGCCGACCGATCCGACAGATATCTGGACCGAGCACGTCATCGACAACATCATCGGTCCCATGAGCTTGGGCGTGCGCGATATGGATTTCGACGGTGACCTCGATGTCGTTGCCGGAGAACATACCAAACGCGACCCGAGCGCAGGCAGGCTCTTCGTCTTCGAAAATGTGGACGGTCAAGGGACGAGTTGGACGCGCCATCTCGTCTTCACAGGTGACGAACACCACGACGGCGCGCAGATTGTCGACATCGACGGCGACGGCGATTACGACGTAGTTTCTATCGGGTGGGTGAACGACAAGGTGATCCTCTACGAGAACTTGTCGGACTGCGTTCCTGCGGGTGGCGGCGGGGGAGAACCGCCCGCCAACCGAGCGCCGGTTGCGAATGCCGGCAGCGACCGAATCGTGACAGATGCCGACGATTCCGGCGCGGAAACAATCCTGCTCGATGGGTCCGGCAGCCGGGACAGTGACGGCACAATTGTGCGCTACCGGTGGCAAGCCGACTCCGGCGTGGCCATCCCTGACGGTGTCAGCCCCCAAGTCGACTTCCCGGTGGGCGTCCACGTCGTTATTCTCACCGTCACCGACGATGACGGCGACACCGACTCCGATACGGTTCGGATTACGGTCAATCCGCCCGGCCAGGGAGGAAACGGACGCGTAGATGACGGTCTCGTTGCGCTTTATACATTTGAAGAGGGTGCAGGAGCGACGGTCTATGATGTTTCGGGGTTAGGTACGCCACTCAATCTGACAATCAGCGATCAAGGCCGCACGACCTGGCTGACGGGCGGGGGGCTTGCAGTCAATGGCGCTACGCTCATTGCTTCGAGCCAAACCGCAGGCAAGATCGTCAACGCCTGCCGTACCTCAGATGCGCTCACGGTTGAGGCGTGGATCAAACCAAACAATGTCACCCAGGATGGCCCTGCGCGGGTCGTAACGCTGTCTCAGAACCCGTATGCCCGAAACTTCACACTGGGGCAGGGACGCTGGGGAACCCAACCGTCCGATGTTTTCGATGTTCGTCTGCGCACAACATCAACCGACAACAACGGAACACCGTCGGTGACGACACCCACCGGCACGGCTACGACGCAACTCATGCATGTGGCCTATACGCGTGCGGCAAACGGCAGCGCCATCGTCTACGTTGACGGCGTCCCGGTTTTGAGCGATACCGTCGCCGGCACGCTCGACAACTGGGATGCTGGATACCGTCTTGCCCTTGCTGGAGAGCTGGACAATACGCGTAACTGGTTGGGTGAGCTACATCTTGTGGCCATATACTGTCAGGCCCTGAATCAGAGCCAGGTGCTGCAAAACCTCAGCGCCGGCGCGCACCCC
>CAYZLP010000692.1:0-3392 GCA_964478635.1 uncultured Caldilineaceae bacterium | reverse complement strand
CTTCCAGGAACCCCAGAGGTAGATGGAGCCCGTGCGGTTGGAAACCGCACCTACGGTATTGCCAGATTATTTCGTTAACCTTCAACACTGGTGGCTGTTGGATGCCGCTGAGTGGGTATACGGACGGATGTCAACTTGCTGACCGGCTACTCCATAATCGGGCGGAATTTGTACCCATAGATAATCTGACCTTCTTCGCCGTCTTCGCGTAGTTTGCGGGTAACCATTTCCACCCGCAGGCCAATTCGCAGGTCGGCCTCGTCTATATCGGTTAGTTGTGCACTGATAATCGGTCCTTCATCCAGCTTGATGAGCGCTACCGTATATGGCTTCTGCGATTCATAGCCCCGAGGCACGCTATACATGGTTGTGAAGCTGTAGATTTCGCCCTGTCCGGTCAAATGGTGGGCGAAATCCAATGCTTCCGGATGCCGCACGTCCGCCATCACTTAATCATCTCCTGCAAGGCGGGAGGTGAAAGGCTGGCAAGCCTGGTGCGGTAACTGAAAGACCAACTCGCGGCTCACAACCGCGCTTGTCGTCATCGTTTGTCCACAGTGCGGACATACCTTACGCGGCGGGAAGACAGCGACTGTGCAGCTCGGGCACTTTTCGCCGACAAGACGATATCGCTGTTGCTTGGTCCGCCACAGTGTTGGAACGGCCATGCGAAGGCTCCTTAACAATCGAACGAATAAAATCACGATGATGGTTGCGTGTACTGACCCACGCCGAAAGGCACCGGGCCCGTACACGACCTCCATCTTATGGGGAGCAGCATAGCAGATTTGGACTCTCAATTCCTATCTGGCCTCGATTTCGGCCGATTTGATAGGTTTTGACAGCTATTTTCAGGTCGACATAGAGGGATTGTGTAAGAAGAGTAGGGTTTTTGTATAAAGTATCGCGACGCTGCGCTCACGTTCCCAAGATGTGGGTGATGATGGTCGCGCCACTGCCGCCAATGTTTTGCGCCATGGCCAGACGGGCATTGGCGATCTGATTGGCGCCTGCAGCCCCCGTCAGCTGCTGCACGATTTCGACGATCTGATAGATGCCGGTTGCACCAACGGGATGACCCCGACTCTTGAGCCCGCCCATGGTGCTGATGGGGATGCGCCCCTGCAAGCCAATCTCGTCCTCCTGGGCCATGCGCCAGCCTTCACCGCGACGGGCAAAGCCGGTCGCTTCGAGGCTCAGCGCGCTCATGATGGTGAAAGCGTCGTGGGCTTCAAAGAGATCCAGTTCCTCCGGCTTGATGCCCGCCTGCTGATAGGCTTTCTGGCTGCTCGTGTAGGCGGCTTCCAGAAAGAGCGGATCGCGCCGGTCGTGGACGGCCAGCGTGTCGGTTGCGGCTGCACTGCCGACGATCTGCACGGCGCCCCGATGATGCCCCGTGGTGAACTCATGCGCGCGTTCGGTTGGAACGAGAATCACCGCGGCGGCGCCGTCGCAAACGGGGCTGCTGTCCATGATGTTGATAGGCGTCGCCACGACCGATGCGTTTACATAGTCGTCCAGCGTGATCGGTCTTTGGAACATGGCGTTGGGGTTGTTGGCGCCATTGCGATGGGCGTTGATGCTGAAGCCGGCGAATGCGTCGTAGGGCACATTATATTCGTACAGGTAGCGCTGCATGATGAGCGCGTTCAGCCCCACAAAGCTTAGCCCATGCATGGCTTCGTACTCGGCATCGGCCGCCGTGGCCAGGCCCGCCGTGGTATCCTTGCCCACGGTGTCGGTCATCTTTTCCAGCCCTGCGACGATCACGACATCGTGAAAGCCGCTGGCAACGGCCATGGCGCCGATGCGCAGCGCGGCTGCGCCACTGCCGCAGGCGGCCTCAATCTTGGCTGCCTCAATGCCGGTGAGACCGCAATAGTCAGCAATCAAGGTGGCCAGGTGCTCCTGGTCGAGGAGACTGCCGCTGAGCATGTTGCCCACGAAGAGCGCATCGGCCGTCTCAATGCCGGCCTCGCCCATTGCGCCGGTGATGGCGTCGTACGCAATCTCCCGGGCCGATTGGTTCCACAGTTCGCCGACCTCCGACTGACCGATGCCGACGATAGATACTGACCGCATAAAGCCTCCGTTATTTCAGAATGTAATACGTTGCCCGTTTTTCGCCGATGCGCAGCAGCAGGTTCTTTTCAACCAGATCGGCGAGATCGCGGCGAATGGTTTCGGCGCTGACGTCGGGCGCCAAAGCCTGATAGTCGCTGTTGGTGATGCGCCCGTGTTCGTGCAGAAATGCCAGCGCCGCCTCCTGCCGCGGGTTGAGATAGCCGTGGGGCCAGCGCTGCTCGTCCGGGCGTGGACTCACCAACTCCTCTGTGGCTGAGTAAAGGGTCACCTGGAATCCGGCCGAAGTCTCGGCAAAGCGCGGCGGTCGCAGGCCGGCCTCCTGCATGGTGGCCAGCATGCGATCGATGCCATAGCCCAGGCGCTCGATATAACCCAGATCGCTCAACACGGCTACGACGGCCTCGTTGCGGCTGTAGCGCTCGTCCTTGATGTTGTCCAGTGTCACATGACCCGGCAGGCGTCCCGGACTGTAAATCTCCAGCCGATCCGCAAACATGAGCAGGCGTATCCCTTCCCCGCGCACGCTGTAGTCGCGATGGGCGATTGCGTTGACGATGGCCTCGCGGACGACGGCAATGGGGTATTCGGTCGATTCTTCCCGGGTCATGCCCGTGATCCGCATCCCCCGGCGCATGTTGCTATTGACAAACGCTTCGGCCTGGCGTACCTGTTCCTTGAGGGGACCCGAAATATCCTGGCGGACGAACTCATCGCTCATAGCTTTGCCCGCATAGCGCACGCAGATGATTTCGGCGCTGCGCAGGAATTGCTGGGGATTGCGGCCGAACAGCAGCAGGCCGGCCACCGTAGGCGCCAGGTTTTCGGACGCCGGCCGGCTGCCCCGGGTTGGCCGCACGCCGGCCCGATAGCCGACGCACCCCCGTGCCATGAGGGCCTGGAGCGGTCCCTCGTCGGGCGCCAGCGCAATATAGTCGAGATAGCCTTCGATCAGACGATCATCCAAATCGTTCAGCGTTGCTTCGGCCACGAGTTGGCCCTCAAACCCGGCCTCGCCCCGGTCCAGCAACAGCCGCCGCAACTCGGGCGTGGTCAGGGGGCGATTGTGGCGCTGGGTCCGGGTGAAGTACGCGCCCCGCAGGCTGTAGACATGGGGCAGGCCGCTGGGTGCCTCGACCACGGCCAGCTTTGCGCCATCGATGGTAACCAGCCGGGGTGTGGGCAGGATGAGTGGCGGCTCGGTGAGCAATCCCGCCTCGATGGCCTTGTCGCGCAGGGCCGCGCCATCGTTGTCCGCCTGCACGTTGCCCTTGGCCGTCACGCCGAGCAGGACGAGCCCACCGTTGGCG
>CAYZLP010000691.1:0-3393 GCA_964478635.1 uncultured Caldilineaceae bacterium | reverse complement strand
CTACCTGCTAAGTGTGGGCAAAGCGCTGCCGGCCCGCTGAACTTTCCGCCGAATGAGGATTTCTGGCTACTTGTCACATTGTTTGAACTTCGTACATTCCTGCAGCGCGGAAACCGGCGGGAATGTACGAAGTTCAGGTGACGTCTCTATAAGAAGAGGAAAGATGCCATGACCTACAAGAGCATTATCGTGACCGAACGCGGCGGACCCGAAATGTTGCACGTTGTGGAAAACGAATTGCGTCCGCCGGCGGCGGGCGAAGTGCGCATCAAGACGCTCACCGTTCCCGTCGTTCAAGATGACGTTGCCATCCGCCGGGGCAGGCGCCCCTTTTTGCCCAGGTTGCCCTATGTGCCGGGCTATGGCGTACTGGGCATAGTAGACGCATTGGGGCCGGGGGTAACCGGGCCGGGGGTAACCGGGCCAAGCGTGGGTGACCGCGTGATTGCCCTGACGGGCTATGGCGGGTACGCCGAGTATCTCTACTGGGATGCAACCAGGGTGGCCCCTGTGCCGCCTGCCATCGATCCCATCGCCGGGGCCGTTTTGATTTTGAACTACCTGGTGGCGTACCAGATCTT
This sequence comes from uncultured Caldilineaceae bacterium, assembly GCA_964478635.1. GTDB lineage: Bacteria > Chloroflexota > Anaerolineae > Caldilineales > Caldilineaceae > JAGRCP01. Next base: position 2,812 of record CAYZLP010000691.1, on the reverse strand, counting down.
GCACCGGGTAGCCAAGGTGCAGACCGGGGACAAAGTCCTGATCGTCGGCGCAAGCGGCGGCGTGGGCACAGCTTTTCTCCAGTTAGGCCGGCGCGCCGGTCTCAAGATGTACGGTCTGGCATCTGCTTCCAAACACCCCATCTTGACGGCCTGCGGCGCAAAGCCCATCGACTATCGCAACCGGGATTTCGTGACGGAGGTTCGGCGCGCCGAACCCCAGGGGATCGACTTCGTCTTCAACGGCATGGGCGAAGCGTATGTTGAGGGGGGCCTGGCCGTGTTGGGCTGCGGCGGCGTCCTGGTCCATTACGGTGGGCCGGAGAGCTTCGCCCGTTTTCTGGTGTTGGCAGGCAAGCTGCTCCTCTACAATGTGTTGCCCAACGGAAAGTCCATCAAGGGCTACGGCACCCATCGGGGCGCCATGGCGACTTTCCAGGAGGACTGGGCGACGCTCTTCGACCTACTGAAGGCGGATGCGATTGCACCCGTCATTGGGGCCACATTTCCCTTGCTGGACGCTGCAAAAGCCAATGCGTTGCTGGAGAGCGGCTCCATCTGCGGCAACATCGTGCTCGTCGCGCCGGCCGTCGACGGGGGCCGGCCTCACAACGAACGGTTCGGTCGATCATGAATGAATCGCAATGCTATGTCATTCGCATCGCAGAGCGGCTCACTCCTCACTGGGCCGACTGGTTCGATGGATTAATAATTCGAGCGGAAGCCAATGGTGATACTACGCTCTGGGGAGCCTTTGCAGATCAGGCCGCGCTCTTCGGCGTTCTCACAAAAATCCAGGCCCTGAATCTCACGCTGGTGGCAGTGAACCGCGCTGCCGCTGCTCAGTCACCCTCAAAAGATGGCGTTGTCGATTGCGATCCACTAATTATGTCAAATTGTAGCGGGTTTTGAAAACATCAATGGCGTCGGCCGCCATGGGTGGGCCCCCAGCCTCTTCGAAGGAGCGGCGCAGGCGGGGCAGGCCCCGGCTGACGGTCGGATCGTCCAGTACCCGGGCCACGGACGCGCGCAGCGCCTCCACGGTGAGCTGGGCCTGATCGAGGTAGAGACCGCATTCGAGTTCCTCAATGCGGGCGGCATTGATGGACTGTTCGACGGTGTTGGGGACGACGACCATGGGCACGTCGAAGGTGACGGCTTCGTTGATGCTGTTCATGCCGCCGTGGGTGACGAAAACGTCGGCCGCCTGCAATATCTGAAGTTGGGGGACGTATTGGGCGATGGTGAAGTTCGGCGGAATTTCGCCCAGTTCAGCCGGATCGACGGCCTTGCCGATGGACATGATTACGGCATAGCGAGGATCGGCAAACGCGGCCATACACGCGTGGAAAAAGGCAACGTTGGCTTTGTAGAGGGTTCCCACGGCGATATAGATCAGCTGCTGGCCGGACTGCTGCTCGATGACCATGGGGGTCTCCGGCCGATGGATGTCGATGGTAGGGCCGACATAGACATAGGAGCTGTCGAAATGCTCTGCGTAGGGCTGGAAGTAGCGGGTAAGGAAAGCGATGTTGAGCTCCGCCGAGCTGGAAAGCACGTTGATGTCGGCCGGCTTGCGCAAGCGGTAGTCGGTGACGATCTTCGTTGTCTGGCGACGCAACGCTCCCCAGTGACCCAGGCCCGGTCGGACCGCGGTCACGGCCTTGCGGAAGACGCGCGGATCGTCCACCACCGTTCGCCAGTAGAAGGGCAGGTGGGGATAGCTGGCAATGGCCGGGATGCCGAAACGGCGACCGGCCACGCTGCCCCAGGGCGCGCTCATATCGAACATGATGATTTCGGGGCGCGCTTCCTCTACGGCAGCCAGGACTTCGCCCAATAGCAGATGGGTCGACTCGGCGACCAGGGCCCCCTGATGAATCAGGTGGTTGTCCTCGCGGGACTGGTCGAAAGCCTGGGTGTTGCCGTAGCCACGATAGTGCGCGCCGGTCGCGGTGATGCGCTCGGCAAAGGCTGGGCCCGCGAAGTAGGTCACGTCATCACCGCGCGTCACGAGTTCGCGGACCAGGGGCAAGGTCGGATTGACGTGGCCGTGGTAGGGTATGTTGTAAAACCAGATGCGGGCCATGGGTTGCTCCTGGAATGGGTACGGTCGTGATGGCGTAAGGGTACCACAAAAGTGTCCCGCGGGCAGATGGGCCTCACCCTGCTCCGCCTCCTAATCGGAGGCTACGCCTCCCTCTCCACCCGGTGGAGAGGGACAGCTTGGGCGCCTTTCGCGCCCAAGCAGGGTGAGGCCCGCACGCGACTTGAACCAAACTTCAGGACTCGCTATACTGCACCTGGAGCGCCCCACTCGTGGAGATCAACGGGGCGACCGGAAGTTAACCGAGCAAGCGCATGCCCGATCTCACCATCATCAACGTCGGTTTTCGTTCAACCAACTATTGGATGATCAGCGCCGGCCGGGCGCGACTTCTGGTCGACCTGGGCTGGCCGAGGTGGGCATGGGGGGTAAGATCCTGCCCACGCCGGGCCACTCGGACGACAGCGTGTCGCTGCTGCTCGACAATGGTGCGGTCTTCACCGGTGACCTGACCCATCCGGCCTTTGTCGGCCCGGAGGATCCGGCCGTCGTGGCTGCCAGCTGGCGCCTGCTACGGGAGCGCAGCGCGAAGACCGTCTATGCGGGCCACGGTCCCATCCGGCCGCGGCAAGATGAGAGCGGTTGACAACCCTTATCGTAGCATGAGCCTGTCAAAGCCGGATCTGCACGACGAGGAACGGAAAGGAATCGTCCATGACCAACCAACGACCCTGCAATCTCGGCATCATGTTCCGGCGGGAGTATGGG
>CAYZLP010000690.1:0-3403 GCA_964478635.1 uncultured Caldilineaceae bacterium | reverse complement strand
CGGCCGATCTCATCCAGTGTGATATAGCCCAGGCCGGCCGCGCCCAAAAGACCTGCCCCCCTGGTGTTGACCTGTAGCGGATCGACGATCTGGTGAACCGGGCGGTCGAACACATCGGCAAAGATCTGACACCAGAGTTCGGATCGGGCGCCGCCACCCGCCAGGTTGATTGCCGCAAAGGGTCGCCGGATGAAGCGTTCCGCATAGTGCAAGAGCCAACGGGCATTCAGGGCCACCCCTTCCAGCACCGCGCGGATCAGATCGCTGCGCGTGTGGTTGAGGGATAGATTGTGAAAGCCGCCGCGCAGGGCGCCGTCATCCACCGGCGAGCGCTCCCCGTTGAGCCAGGGCGTGAACAGAAGACCATTGCTGCCCGGGGGCGCATCTCCGGCAACCGCGAGCATATGATCGATGACGTCGCCCGGCGCGCTGGTATCCAGAGCGTCGTCGGCAAACAGGAGGTTATCAGCGAGAAAGGTCAGCGCACCGCCTGCGATTTCCTGCTCGTTGATCAAGAGATAGCGACCGGGGATGGCCGAAGGCAAGGAAGCCATGTTGTGAAAGAGGTCGGTCTTTTTGAAGGGCACGTGGCAGACCAGCCAAGACGATGTGCCGATGTAGAGATGGGCTGCGTAATCTGCCACCGCGCCCGCACCCAATGCAGCGGAGTGGATATCCGGCGTGCCGGCCACCACCTGGACCTCTGGACCGAGGCCCAATTCTTGCGCCACATCGGGTCGAATCGGCCCTAGGAGATCGACGGCCCGGACGAGATCGGGGAGCTTGCCGCGCTCGATCCCGGCCATGCGCAGGAGCTTGGGGTCGTAGTCGACGGCGTGAATATTGCGGTTGTCCGTGACCCAATGCAGCACAATGGAATCGAAGGTTGCCGCATAGCGGCCCGTCAGGCGGAGGTTTAGATAATCCTTGGGCTCCAGAAATTTGTAGGTCGCGTGATAGAGTTCGGGATGCTCATGCTTGAAGAAGAGGATATGGGCCAACGAATCCTTACCCGACCGGCCGGGTATGCCGCCGGTACGCCGGACCCAGGTCCACACCTTGTCCAGACCATAGCCGTCGAAGCGTAGGAACCCGTCGGTGACCGCATTTACGTAGCGTTTACCCCGGGCATCCAGCCAAGTGATAGCGTTGTGTAGATGGTTGCCCGCGGCATCAACCGGAACCGTACCGGACCACTGGCTGGTACAGCAAACGCCCGTGACCTGAGCGGGAGCGATGCCCGCCTGCCCAATGGCCTCCCGGGCGGCAGCAACGATGGCCTGCCACCACTCCTCCGGATCCTGCTCGGCTCCGTTGCCGGGCAGCAGATGCAGCCGGGTTGGCCGTCGGGCGCCGGCGATTACCCGGCCGTCGGGCGCGACCAGGGCGACTTTGGGGCCCGACGTCCCCAGATCGATTGCGAGCACAAGGCGTGCATCACGGGACATTTGATCGGCTCCGATTCGAGCAACCTCCGTCGACCGCACCATTGTGCCGCACTTCAGCCGCTGTGGCAACGAAGGCAGCCGGCCAGCAGCAACTCCAAGTTTACCGCCAATGGACCGCGGAACGAACCGAATAGGGCGGATGGAGACAGATTACCTGCAACAGTCCTCGTGACCGTTCGACAGGCTCACGACAAGTCGGCCGGCGGGCTCACGACCAGTCCGTCGAAATCTCCGAATCCACGGCCAATTTGGGTCAAAACTGAACTTGCTGGCCGGGAAGCGCGCATTTCCGTTCGCCACATTTGCCGGGCTTACGCGATCCGAGTAGTCTAGGCAGCATGGCTCCTCGAAGAGTTGGTACAGTCAACGCAGTGATCTTTTTCCTCTTCTGGCTTGTCGTCCTGCTAGCCGGGGCTGACTTCCCGCCGCCCCCGGGATTTCGCTGGATTCTCATCGCCATTGCCGCCTGCTCCGCCGTCGTCTATTGGCGGGTTCCGATGTATGTCGAATGGATGCTCTACGGCCGCCCGGGCCGATATGCACAGGTCGTACTGGACGGCTTCGTGGCGGGTCTGGTGATCGCATTGCCATTTGCCCTGAGTGGCAGCGGTGAGCCGTCTGTAGCCATGCGCCCCCTCGATTACGTCATCTGGTTTGCAGTCCTGGCAGCGATGGGTACTTTCAACTCGCTAGCGCTGTTCGGGCTGAATGCCCTGGCAGTCAGAGTATCTTCCCGAATCACAAAGACTTGAGGCCGGCTGAGGCTGATAGCGGCTTGGTTTATGCCGCCAATGAAAAATCCGTCTGGTGTTGCGTCCCCCGAAGTGGCTGTGGACCACCCGCAACACCAGACGGTGTATTGATAGAATACCACACCCTTGAACCTAACGCAAGTGTAAGGTTAGATAAATCCAAAGAAGGTTTTGCAGTCCCGCAATCACCGGATTGGCTTGCTTCTCGGTCACCTGTCCAGCTGGTGGGAAAGCAGCCACTCGTACAGATCCCAACCTCCATAAATGCGTGTCCAGCAGTCATGACCCAGATCTTCATGCACAGTTAAACGAACGTCCTGGTGGCCGGCCTGCTCCAGGGCATTGGCGATGTCATAAATCCAGTGCGGTTTGATGCGGTTGTCGCGACCGCCGTGAAAAATCCACAATGGTACTTGTCGGGCAGCCAGGATCTTCGCCGTTTCCCTGCTGGCATCACCGCAGATAGGAGCAATGGCCGCCCACCGCTCTGGATGGGCGCCGGCCAAATCCCACGTGCCGTAACCGCCATAGCTCAGACCGGTGAGATAGACTCGAGTGGGGTCGCCCCGGTACTCGGTCAGCACTCGGTCAACCATGCGCAACACCTCATCACGATAGAGCTGCCAGCCGCCCGGCGGCCCCTCGTCGCCCCAGGTTTCCGTTATGCCAAATTCGGCCGGCGTCGGATCGGGGGCACGCATCATCGGTTGTGCTGGGCGATCGGGGTCGGGATAGGGTACCGGCCCGGTTGACAGGCGCTCCGGTCGGGGAACCCCGTCTCGGAGGGCGACCTGTTGATGCTGGCCAAAGACGGGCAATTGCGGACCGATCATGATGAACGGCAGGTCGCGGTAGCGTAGCCACGCTTCGCCCAGGGGGCCATGGCGCAGGACGTAGTCGAGATCCTCACGGCCATCACCCCGCTCGCCGGCGCCATGCAGGAAGACGAGCACCGGCCAACGAGTCTCAGGTTCGGATTCGTAACCATCGGGGAGGCAGACCAAAAACTCCCGCAGTTCTTGCGTCACCGTGCAGCGGTAGGGCAGACGCAACAGTTGCACACCAGATATTGCCTTTTCCAGCATACTTGCTCCCGCGTTTTTGTACGAAATTGATCTCATACTGCTGCCATCTCATTTTCACATTATTTGAACTTCGTACATTCCTCCAGCGCGGAAACCGGCGGGAATGTACGAAGTTCAA
>CAYZLP010000689.1:0-3404 GCA_964478635.1 uncultured Caldilineaceae bacterium | reverse complement strand
TGAACTGGTCGCATCCGAACGTCAAGAAAACAAACAGCAATAGGCCGCGGATCTTACAAAATTCGTCGCGAACACAGTCGAACGATCGGACGGATCAGGTCGGAGATTCCACCTCAATTTGTCCGCCCTAATCCGTCCGATTCACCGTCAATTGCAGTAGAAATTCCTTGGCAGACTGGCCGATATGTGCCATAATTCAGCCATAAGAGTGAAAGGAAATCATTATGGCTGGACATTCAAAATGGGCAAACATCAAACGGCGTAAGGGTGCGCAAGACGCCGCCCGCGGCAAGATCTTTACCCGGCTGGCGCGCGAGATTCAGGTCGCGGCCCAGCAGGGCGGTCCCGATCCCGACGCCAACTTTACGCTGCGCCTGGCCATCGATCGGGCTCGGGCCGAAAACATGCCCAAAGACAATATCGAGCGGGCAATCCGCCGTGGAGCAGGACTCGACAAGGACGCCGCGGAAATTGAGACAGTGACCTATGAGGGCTATGGCCCCCACGGGATTGCCATCCTCGTTCAGTGTCTGACCGACAACCGCAACCGGACCATATCTGACGTGCGCCGGGCCTTCAGCCGCGCCAATGGCAGTTTGGGTGAGCCCAACTCGGTGGCCTGGCAGTTTACTTCCAAAGGCTATCTGCTCTTCAACCTGCAGGATGAAGAGGGTGAAGGGAATCAGATCGATACCGACGAACTCTTCATGGCTGCGTTGGATGGCGGCGCCGATGACGTAATCGTCAGCGAGGATGCCGTCGAAGTCTACACGGAACGCAGCGACTTCGCCCAGATACAGCAGATTCTGGAAGAGGAGGGTTTCAAGAGTGATGAGGCCCAACTCACCATGAAGCCCAACATGGCAGCGGAACTGGGCATCGAGGAAGCCACGGCTGTGCTCAAGCTCATCGAAGCGTTGGAAGAGTTGGATGACGTCAACAATGTCTATCACAATCTGGAGATGACGGACGAAGTCGTCGCCCAATTTGTGTAGGGCGGTTGAGTCGCTTCGATGATGATCATGCAGCAAACGCAGTCCGGGATTCGGCTGCAACCCATTGGGTTGACAACTGCTTCTGAGCCGAATCCCGGACTGCGTTTGCCGTTCCTGTACCTTGAAGCCAATGGATAGCACAACGCCGCCACTCGAGCAGATCGTACTGGGCATCGATCCCGGCACAGCCATCACGGGCTATGGCGTCGTCGGGGTGACGCTTGGCGGCAGTTTCACGCTCCTCGCCTGTGGCGTGATCCGCACCGCGGCCGCAGACCCCATGCCGGCCAGACTGCTCGAACTCCACAGCGATCTTGGCAGCCTGATTGACGAATTCCGCCCCGACGTGCTGGCCGTGGAGAAGCTCTTCTTCGGCCGCAATGTCACCACTGCCATCAGCGTCGGTCAGGCCAGAGGCGTCATTCTGCTGGCCGGTGCCCAGACCGGACTGAAGATCGTCGAGTACACCCCCGCCGAAGTCAAGCAAGCCCTGACCGGTTACGGCAACGCCGACAAGCAACAGATGCAGCAAATGGTCGCCCATCTCCTCAATCTGGATGATATTCCCCGCCCCGACGATGCCGCGGACGGCGTGGCCATTGCCGTCTGTCACTTAAATCAGGCGCGGTATCAAGCCCTATTGGGTTAAAATTGAATCGGCACATCCAGTGCGCGCTCCTCCTTATAGTGACGTCACTTGAACTTCGTACACTGTCGCCGGTTTCCGCTCTGGAGGAATGTACGAAGTTCAAATAATGTGACAATTAGCAGGAGTTCGCCACTTCCAGTCTGCACAGGCGATCCACCGGCGTTGCCGGTTCATGCTGAAGGATACGGACCCCAAACCCGATAGATAAGATGTTGGGGCGACGCGGATCGCGTTATCTGGTGGTGGAGATAATCAAAAGTTGTAGCACGTCAGATGGACAGCACCTTGAGAAAACGAAGCTGGATCCTATGGGCAGCCACACGAGAATGTCATGCTGTTACCCTTCAAATAGGCTCTGCCTTCATCAGTATGGATATAACTCCCTAGCTTGCTGCTCCCGTCCTACGCCTCAAGAAAACGACTCTTGGCTCGGATCACACCGCGGATTGAAGCCACGCAGGACGACCGACACGCATCACCTGTTGCCAGAAGTCCACATGCGCGAATTCGCATCACGAGGGCCGAAAATCTGCACGAAACCGCCTGATCAGCGTCGTCCGCGGTCTATGATTCAGGCCAAAGGTATCCGATCTGCGCCATAAGCCAAAAAAGGATGGAGAAATGAACCGGCTTACTCCCCCTATCAGCCTGAACATTGCGCTTGCGATTGTTTTGCTGCTGTCTTCCCTTCCCGTGTTCCTTACGCCTCAGACAGTCCTCGCACAAGATGCCGGCCCCGTCTTTGATTTCACGCACCTCACGACGGCCAACAACGATTTGCCCATCCCCAGCAACAGCACCCAACAGACATCGGCCCTGATTCTTGATGTGGATGACAACGGCGTGAACGACTTCGTCATTGCCAGCCGACGCACGCCCGGCCCCTCGCTCGTCTGGTACCGACGGACGGCGTCGGACTGGGAACGCTATATCATCGATTCAGAGCCCCTGCTGATTGAAGCGGGCGGCGACTACTGGGACATTGACGGTGACGGCGATCTCGATATCGTCATGGGCGGTGATTCGCGAACCAATCAAGTCTGGTGGTGGGAGAACCCTGCCCCCAACTTCAGCCCAAACGTAAACTGGATGCGTCGTTTGATCAAGAATAGCGGTGAATTCAAGCATCACGATCAGATGTTCGGTGACTTCACGGGAGACGGCAACGCCGAGCTGGTCTTCTGGAATCAATTTGCGAGAAAGCTCTATCTGAGCGAAATTCCCGCCGATCCACGAAATGCCGACGAGTGGCCTCTGACGGAGATCTATAGTTGGAACGATACGCCAGAGCACGAAGGCCTTGCCAAAGCAGATATCGACGGTGACGGCCTGATCGACATTGTGGGCGGCGGCCGCTGGTTCAAATATCAGGGCGGCGCCAATTTCGATGCAAGAATCATCGATGACGACCAGCGCTTCGGCCGGGCCGCGGCCGGTCAGTTGATCCCGGGCGGCTATGCCGAAGTCGTTCTCGGCCCGGGGGACAACATAGGCCCTCTGGAATGGTATCGCTGGGACAGCAGCGCCAATCGCTGGAACAGCACCGTCCTCATCCCGTCGGTCGAGCGGGGTCATAGCCTACGCGTGATCGACTTCGATCAGGATGGACATCTGGATATTTTTGTCGCGGAAATGCGGCTAAATGATGGGAATCCTGACGCGAAGATGCGCCTACTGCGCGGGGATGGTCAGGGCAACTTCTCGATCATGGAGTTAGCCAGCGGCATCGGCAATCATGAATCCCGCGTCGGCGATCTGGA
>CAYZLP010000688.1:0-3406 GCA_964478635.1 uncultured Caldilineaceae bacterium | reverse complement strand
TCCCGGAAGGGGTCGCTGGAGTCACTTTGGGTTCATGTGCGCCGCCTGCGCAGTAAGATCGAACCGGACCCCGACAATCCGCGCTATGTCGTGACGGTTCGCGGACAGGGCTACTGCATGCCCAACGCCAATCAGGTCGGCAGCCGCCTCTAGATCAGTGGGGCGCAAACCGGTCGGGGCTACCGGGCAACGTCACTCAATACTTTGGCAACAGTGGGCGGGTGGAGGAGCATGTTGGCGTAATTGGCATTGGCCATGGGGCAAGCGCACTCCTTGCGCTTGATGCTTCCCCGCAGTTCCTCCATGGCCCGGCCTCGCCAGAGCGGCACGATGTCGTAGTCGTGCTCGCGCAAGTTTCCCACCGATTCGGCCCGGATGCAGCAACTCCAGAGATCGCCATTGGGCGCAATATGGGCGCTGGCCCAGCCCGCATAGCAGGGAATCACCTGATCCCGCTCGTGCAGAACCCGCTTTGCCAGCTGATAGTACTGGGCGCGGAAGGCTTGTGTGAAGCGGGCGATGCCGCGAGCTGGCGCCTGCCGCGCGCGCTGACTGAGGAAATCGGCGATCTCGTCGTAGTCCTCAGGCAGTGGCGTAATGCCCCATCCGACCGTGTCTAGCTCGACCCGCTCCTCGGCCACTTCCGTAATGTAGGAATCGGGTTCCAGAAACTGCAGGCCCTCAAAGATTTCCCGAAACCGATGGGTGTTGAAACGGCTGACCACCGTATGGACTGTCAACACCAGATTGTCGTAGTGCGTCTGGAGTTCCTTGAGTTGCCGCCAGGTCTCCATTGAGAGTGCCCAGTTGCCCTCCACCCCGCGAATGTCATCGTGTTCGTCACCGATACCGTCCAGGCTGAGGTTGATGCCGATGCTGCTGGACGGACACTCCTGACACATGCGCTCCGTCATGGCTAGGACCCGCTCCGTCAGCATGCCATTCGTGGGAATGGTAATGACTTCGGGGCGGCAATGGCGGTAGGCGCGGATCACCAACTCATCCAGATCTTTGCGCAGGAAGGGCTCCCCGCCGGTGAAAGTCATGTAGAACGGTGCATCGCCCAGACCGGCAAAGACACGGTCCCACTCATCGACGGTCAAATCGTCATTGGGTTTGCGCCAAACATCACACGTCCGGCATTTGCTGTTGCAGCGGAAACTGACGCTGATGACGATGGAAAAAGGTTTAACCTGAGGCCAGCCGAAAGTACGAAAAGCCCAGTACATCGGCAGCTTCGGCACCAGTCCAAGCATAGAAAAATCCTCGTAAGACGCTCTCGTTCGCAGCAAGCCAACAGGGCGACAGGGTCACCCTGCGCTGCAGACGCACGGTTCACCCCATCGCCCTGTCAAAGAACTTCCACATCCCGGAGCAACCTGCCAGCAACCCGGCGTCAGGCCACCACGGCTTTCTTCTTGGCCGAGCCGCCCACCGAGTCCTGTACTTCGGCGCTCTGGTCCTTGCTGCCGATGAAGAAACGCTTCATCTGGGCCACGGTATTGGGCAGGTTCGTCCAGTTTTCCTTGAAGGTCATCTTCTCCCAGACCCGTTCCGGGCGATAAAGATAGAAGCGCCGATAGGCCTCTCGCCATTTTTTGAGCACCAGGTCCGGGTCGTAATTCTCGTCGTGCATGGTGAAGCGGGCCTTTTGCTCGTGGATGGCAAAGTCGGTCCAGTTGTCGGCAAAAACTTCGCCGCCTTCCATGATCACGTCATACATGGCCGTGCCGGGGAAGGGAGCAGCCAGCAGAAAATTGGCCAGCTTGGGGTCGAGTTCCAAGGCAAGCTGGATCGTCTTCTCCATGGTCTCTTCGTTGTCACCGGGCATGCCGAAGATGAAGAAGCCCATGGTCTGCAGGCCGGCGGCCTTGGCATTGGCAAAGGCTTCGCGCACCATGTCGACCGTCTGGCCTTTCTTGATGACGTTGCGCAGCATGTTTTCGTCGCCGTTTTCCACACCGAACCCGACGCGCTTACAGCCCGCCGCCTTCATCAGCTGGAAAAGCTCCAGGTCGGAATGATTGACCTTCATGCCGTGGACCGTCACCCATGGCACCGTGTTCAGGCCCTCTTCCACCAGACGCCGGCAAAGCTCTTTGGCCCGGGGCAGCTTCAAATTCCAAATATCGTCGGTGACGCCGATTTCCGTGGCGCCAAGGCCCTTGACCAGCCATTTCCACTCCTGCACGACGCTTTCGACCGAGCGGGCGCGCCAGGTGTCTCCAGTGACCGGTTTGGAGCAGAAGGTGCACTTATAGGGGCAGCCGCGGCTCGTGAGAATCGTAAAGCTGCGGGCGTTGGGATCCAGACCGTCGGTCAAAGGCTGCAGATTGGTGTACTTGTCGATCTTGAACAGGTCATGGGCCGGGAAGGGCAACGCGTCCAGGTCCGGAATCATGGGGCTTTCCGGGCTCACAATGAGTTCATCGCCCCGGCGGAAATGGATGCCGGGAATCACGCCGGGCTCGTTGCCCGCTTCCAGGGTATTGACCAGTTCCAGGAAGCTATATTCAGCTTCCCCTTTGAAGACGTAATCGACGTAATCGCAATGGGGGGATTCCAGCGATTCCAGCGGCATAATGGTCAAATGGGGCCCACCGAGGACGGTATAGAGACCGCGCTCCTTGCAGAGTTGGGCCATTTCCCACGCCTCTTCAATCAGGGGCGTCGTGGCCGTTACGCCGATGAGATCGAAAGGCTGGCCTTCGAGTTCGGCCCGATCCAGATAAAAATCTATACCCACGTCTTCGATGGCCGCGTCGTAGATCATGACGCCGTGGCCGCCTTCCCGCAACACCGCGGCCAGATAACCAAGCCCCAGCGGAATGTGCTTGCGGGCGCTCCAAACTTTCGCTTCGGGACTTGCGAGAATAATGCGCATGAGTAGTTCCTGACAATCAAAAGAAATTGAGAGATTGGGAGATTGAGAAGTTATTTGCGCTCAACCAAGCGTGGTGTGAGGCAAGCCCAATCTCTTCGTCTCCCAATCTCTCAATCTCACAGTATTGTTGTTCTAAATGGCGCCTTCCGCCTCAACCGCCTTGCGCAGGTCGGTCTTCTCTTTCTTGGGCAGGAAGGTCCGACCGGCGATCCGCACGTTGCGCGGCAGGTTGAGCCAGAAGTCCTTCGTTTTGACGCGCCGCATGATCGGTGAAGGGCGCAGATAGTACTGACGGTAGGCCTTGCGGTACATCTCCTCTACCAGTTCAGCCGTCATGTCGCCCATCTCATAGCGAGCCTTCTGCTCGAAGAAGACGTAATCTTCCCAGTCGTTGATGAGGAAGCGCCCCTGACGCTTGACGATTTCATAGACCTTGGTGCCAGGATAGGGCGTCATCATGGAGAAATTGGCGATGAGCGGATCCAGTTCGATGGCAAAATCGATGGTGCGCTGCATGGTCTC
>CAYZLP010000687.1:0-3417 GCA_964478635.1 uncultured Caldilineaceae bacterium | reverse complement strand
AAAGGGCGGGTGTTTCAACGCTCATAGGATTCACTCAGTACACGACGGCGTAAATGCTTCGACGGTGCTCAGCACCAGTACCACGACGGAAATTCGGCACTCCTACTTCCGGTAGAAACTGTATATTCATTTCTGCCGGGATTTACTAGAAGAGATGGTCGTCCATTGCGTGGGGCGCCGGACCCGGTCCGCTGACGATGGTCCGCTTTACGCTGGGGAGCGCGCTGAGCCGCGCCAACAGCGGTTTGACCGTGGGCGCTTCGCAGATGAGATGAACGTTGGGGCCGGCGTCGATGGTGAAGTAGACCGGCAAGCGGTCGAATTCACGCCAGTTGCGTACGGCCTGCAGAACCTCCAGCGTGCCGGGCTGCCAGTAGAGAAGACTGGGGGTGCTGGTCATCATCACGCCGTGCATGGCCAGCGCGTCCTGCTCGATGATCGGTCCCAGCGTGCCGAGATCGCGGTTATCAATGGCCGTGCGTACGGTGGTGAGGGCCGCTTCCAGGCTTGCAACGCGGCCGGCGTTAAGGGGACTGGTCGAGGCCAGGGTATGTCCTCCGGCGCTGCTCACGTGCTTGGCGGCGCTGCTCACGACCACAACGACGTCAAAGAGTTCCCAGTATGAGGCAGGATGCAGCCGGTGCGCGACGCTGGAACGATCGTCGACGCCCTTCTCCCATTCGACAAAGCCATCGAACAGACTCCGGCTGGCCGAGCCGCTGCCGCGCCGGGCCAATGCCGACAGGCGCGTGGGATCCAGCTCCAAGCCCAGCGCGGTGGCGCCCGCCACGGTCAACGCGGCGAAGCCGCTGGCCGAACTGGCGATACCGGATGCCATGGGAAAGTTGTTGCGGCTCACCACGCGGGCCCGGTACTCTACCCCGGCGATGGCCCGCAGACGATCGAGATGGTTGACCAGCCGGGCGGCCGCCGAGGCGTCGAGGCGCTTGTCGTCCAGCGTGATCTCATCCGTCTCAAGCCCCTCGGCATGCCATTCGACCGTGGTGGTCGTGTGGGCTTCCGCCAGCGTCATGCTGATGGAGTTGTTCAAGGGCAGATTGAGGGCGGCGTCCGCCACGCCCCAGTATTTTATAAAGGCGATGTTGCTGCCGGCCCGCACTGTGCTCTTCGCCATGCGCTATTCGGCCTTGTCGATCCATTCCTCAAACCGGCGGATTAGGTCATCCAGCAGTTCGTCATGGGCGTTAAAGGTAATCGACACACCGCCGTCGAACTCCGTGATTTCCGCGTGCCAGCCGATGCCTTCGACACGCGTATGTTTCTCGTCCACGCCTCCGCCCAGCCGTTTCAGGTAAGTTTCGGCCTGGGCAGGCGTGACGCCGGGATATTCCAGCGTTTCCTGGTCGTACAAATCTTCAGACTCATATTCGTTATAGCGGTTGTCACGATCGTCGCCGAAGGAGGAAGTGCTGATGGGCATAATCTTTCTCGCTCAAGTACAAAACGGTTATTGCAGTTAAATCGGCCCTGTAAATCGGCCCTGCGATCAGCCGTCACGTCGCAATGAAGTCCGGACTGGCCTAGCTGAGTGGGCTGATTAGCAAGCAGTATAGCATAGACGGGAACGACTTCCACACACAGAGATCGTGGAATTTTCACTTTTGCGCACCTATGATAAGCTACGTTGGGTATCTGAAGAAGAGCACATGACAGTCAATCTTTCGGCCACGAAACTAGATTCAACAACGCTTCTATTTCGCATTACATCGGGTGTTGACGCGTAATAGAAGGTCATTTCCTGAAGGCTATTTCCGATAGTCATTTTGATTCACGGCCTTTAGACCTATCAGGATATTCGTTATTGCCTGATATTGAGTGGAATATGCTTTTCTAACTTTGGCGGTTGTGCTATTCTATTCGTACCCGTCGTTACGAAACCGAAATTCGGGAACTCACATCTTTTTTACATCATTTGGAGGGAGTAAGAACATGTCAGCCTACGCTGTACAGAAGAATCAGTCACCTTGGTGGCTAACTTTGATCGGCGGTATCGCCGCAATCATCCTCGGGATCATGCTGTGGACGAACCCGCTGCGGGTCAGCAACGCATTGGTCTGGTTCATCGGTCTCTACTGGTTGGTCACCGGTGTCCTCTACCTGGTCAGCCTGATCTGGGATCGCCGGCAGTGGGGGTGGAAGCTCTTCGGCGGCATTATCGGTATCATCGCCGGTTGGTATTTGATCGATGCCGGCGCAGCAGCCCGATTGGCCTCGATGGGTTTTGCTATCGTGCTGGTTTTGGGTATCCAGGGCATTCTCATGGGTATTATGGGCCTCATTGCTGCCTTCCAGGGCGGCGGCTGGGGCGCCGGTATCCTGGGCGTCGTTTCTATTGTCATCGGTATTCTGCTGATGATGAACATGTTTGCGGCCGCCATCGTGTTGCCCTGGGTGATCGCCATTTTCTTGATTATCGGTGGCATTTTCGCCATCATCAGCTCGTTTACCATGCGTTAACGGCTGGGTCATGCGTCAAAAAAAAGCGGGCGGATTTGCTTCCGCCCGCTTTTTTTGTCCGGCGTCACCGGATCCCGGTGGCCTATTCCTTCAGAATCAGTCGCATCGTCGGCCCATCGACATTCCCGCCACTGATTATGACGCCGATGCGGCGGTTGTCGCCCGGCACCGGGCCGCTCAGCAGGGCTGCCAGCCCCAGGGCGCCCGAAGGCTCCACCACCAGTTTCAGGCGATAGAAGGCAAAGCGCACCGCCTCTTTGATTGCGTCTTCCGAAACCGTGACCATCTCGTCCACATAGTTCAGCACCAGGGGAAATGTCAGCGTACCCAGCGAGGGCGTCCGGGTTCCATCGGCAATGGTCGGCGGGTTCTGGACCGTGTGAAGCGTGCCCGTGTAGAAGGACCGGGTCGCATCGTCCGCCAGGGTCGGTTCGACACCAATGACGCGGCAGGCCGGCGCTATGCCCTTGGTGGCCAGTGCGCAGCCGCTGAGCAAGCCGCCGCCACCGCAGCAGACCAATAAAACATCCAAATTGGGCGTGACTTCGTGTAGTTCTAGCGCAGCCGTGCCTTGGCCGGCAATGACGTCCGCGTGATCGTAGGGCGGAATGATCGTGTAGCCGTAGACCGTGGCCAACTCGGCCGCCACTTCCTCACGCCGGGCCGTTGCCGGGTCGTACTCGACGACGCGTGCGCCATACCCTTCCGTTGCCGCGCGCTTTATGAGGGGCGCGTTGGCCGGCATGACCACCGTGGCCTGGAGGCCCAAAAGCGCACAGACCTTGGCCACCGCCTGGGCATGATTACCTGACGAATAGGTAAGCACCCCCCGGGCCTTTTCTTCCGGTGCGAGTTGGCTGATGGCGTTATACGCGCCCCGAAACTTGAATGCGCCGATGCGCTGCAGGTTTTCACACTTCAAGAAGACCTGCGCCCCAA
>CAYZLP010000686.1:0-3418 GCA_964478635.1 uncultured Caldilineaceae bacterium | reverse complement strand
TCCAGCAGTCCATCAAGGTGATCGGCCACCGTAATCGGGCTCATCATATGGCCCATCTCCCGCATCATCTTGGCGGCCGGGCCTTTCAGCGCGCGCCCGCCCACGATGGGCGAGACGGCTACCCGGGGTGTGTTGCTCTTGCGGATCATGCGCCGCAGCCCTGGTACGCTCAGAATGGGGTCGATGCTCAAGTAGGGATTGCTGGGGCAGAAGACGATGAGGTCGGCCCGATCCAGGGCATGGAGCAATTCATCGCTTAGCCTGGCCTCGGCCGCGCCCACGAAGCTGATGTCGATCACCAGGGGCTCGCACCGCCGGCGCACGAAGTAGTGCTGAAAGGGCAAATCGCCCTCGTCAGTGTGAACCAGGGTGCGTACAGGCTCATTGCACATAGGTAGAATTGTCGAGGGGATGGCCAGTCCGCGGCGGATGCGGTCGGTCACTTCGGTGAGCGAAATCTGTTGGCCCAGCCATTCACTCCGGCGAAGATGGAGGGCTAGATCCCGATCGCCCAGGCGGAACCAATCTTCGCCGCCGAGATGGCTCATGGCCTCCAAGGCGTGGTAGGTCTCATCACGCCGTCCCCACCCCATGACGGGATCGTGCACATCGGCCAGGTTGTACGTGACGGTATCCAAATCCGGGCAGATGGTGAGGCCCCAATGTTCGAAGTCGTCACCGGTATTGACGATGACGGTGAGCGTGCCGGGTGGTAGCACAGCCTGCAAGCCTGCCGCCAACTTGGCGCCGCCTACACCGCCGGCCAACGCCACCACATGGATATCGTCGAGGGGATGAATTCTGGTCATAGTTCCTTTTTTCGTTGCGCAAGACATTGACCGCATATTGCAACGGATACGGCAGATGTTCGCTGATTTTGATGGGAAAGGACAGTGCTTGCTGGCGTCTAGCGCCGGATGACGCGCGTCTCGAGCGGCGCGCGATCTTTCTGTTTCACCTCCGCCGGGTAGCCCAGCGTGATCAGCGCTTGGGGATGCCATTCGTCCGGCAAGACCAACGCGCTCCGAACCAACTCCGGCACGAAGAGGGGGGCGCACATCCAACATGCGCCCACGCCGTAATGATGGGCGGCCAGGAGCAAATTCTGGCACGCCAGGGCCACGCTCTGCACCGCCATCAGCCATTCGGCTTCATTGCGGCGGGCATCAGGGTAGCGATCCATGTCTGCCATGGAGACGGCGGGCACAATCAAGGCTGCTGCGCCGGTGATCCGGGCATGGCTGGCGGCCACGCGGCGCTCGATAAAGTCAGAATCGGCGCCATCCCGGCCTAGATCGCTCCGCCAGCGCGCGCCCATCTGCTGGCTCAGTTCATGTTTGACCTCCCGGTCCGTCACCATGCAAAAGCGCCAAGGCTGACGATTGTGGGCCGACGGCGCCCAGGTAGCGGCCTCGAGAATGCGCGTGAGCGTGGACTCATCGATCGGTCGGTCGGTATAGCGGCGGATCGAGCGCCTGTCCCGGATCAGTGACCAAAATGCGTCATCATCAAGGCTGAGCGTAGGGGAAGGGCGCACGGGATTGGAGACGTCCAATAAGGGAGTGCTGTCCATGATGCGGGCATTATAGCATGCACCAACCTGCGGCCAAACTGTTCTTGACGCCCCGAATTGGCGCGTGTACACTTTATGCGCCACGCATGCGCCATTCGTCAACCAATCATGCCGGGAGAATTCAACTATGGCAGATGAACAATATACCCGAGTCGCCCTCTACCTGCAGGACAAACACCCGCTGCGGGAAGGGATGGATTACGCCCAGTATGCGGAAGAGAAGGGGTTTGAGGCCGTCTGGCAGGCCGAAAGCCGGCTGGTGCGCGACGCGATTGTGCCTATGGCCGCCTTTGCCGCGGTCACGGACCGCATCAAGGTGGGCTCCGGCGTCATCAACAACTGGACCCGCAACATCGGCTTGCTGGCAGCAACGTTTTTGACCCTGGACGATTTGGCTCCTGATCGCGTCATCTGTGGCATCGGCGCCTGGTGGGATCCCCTGGCTAAGAACGTCGGCATCGAACGACGCAAGCCCCTGACGGCCATGCGCGAAACGGTGGAGTTGTTGCGCCGGCTGCTGGCCCTGGAAAATGTGACCTATGAAGGCGAGTTTCACACGCTTGACGGTGTGGAACTCGATGTCGTCCACGGTCGCAGAGAACCGCGCAACGTACCCATCATGATCGGCGCCACCGGTCCCAAAATGATGGAACTGACCGGCGAGATCGCCGACGGCGCCGTGTTGAACTATTGCGTACCGCCCGAATACAACGTTCACGCTATGGAGCAGTTGGAAACGGGCGCCGCCCGGGCCGGACGGAGCCTGGATGAGATCGACCGGCCCCAGCTCATTGTCTGTTCGGTGCATGAGGATCGTCGGACTGCCCTGGACGGCGCCAAGGAGTTGCTCACCCAATATCTGGCCCAGCAGCCCCATATCGCCAAGGCCAGTGGCGTCAAGCCCGAGGTGGTGGAGCAGATTCAGCAGATTCTCGGCTGGCCTGCGACCAAAGAACAGGTCAAGGCCGCAATGCCCCTGGTGCCCGATGAGTTGGTTCAGCGCATCACGGCCAGCGGCACGCCGGCGGAGGTCAAGGCCAAGGTACGGGAATATATGGCCAATGGCGCTACCTGCCCCATTCTCTATCCCCTGGGTGACGTAAAGCTAATGATCGATACCTTTGCCGACGGTTATTGATCGGCACTGTAACCTCAGTTCTGTACCCGCAGCCCGAGCTTGTCGAAGGCGAGGCCTCACCTTCGACAAGCTCGGAAAGGTTCAGGCTTTCTGTGCCCTGATATAGGAGTCTTATGCGTTTTTTGTTGAGTTTGCTGGCCACCATCGGCATTCTGCCCGTTTACTTGCAGTGGAGCCGGGAACAGGCCGAAGAACAGATTGAGCGAATGCAGGAGGCCGCGTTCAATACGCCGGGCGCTGAAGCGCCCGTTCCCGCACCGGTCTTGCTGGCCGGCGCAGGGGTCCTGACCGGACACTTCCTGTTCGCGCGTCTCCTCCGCCTGCGTGCCTGGCAAGCTTTCCTGAGCCTGGTTTTGGGCGTGGCCGGGGGCGCTGCCCTCTTTTTGGCCAAGATGGGGCTTGCAGAGCAGTGATTGTGCGCGAATTGGCCGACGGACGTTTGCTCTGCATGCGGCAGACGAGCCATGCCCTGATGGCGGCGGCCTTCTGTCGCCACTGGGGCAACGCAGACTTCGCACCTCCCACGCCATATGATGCCGTGTTGTTGGCTGTCGGTCAGCATGACAACGGATGGTATGAATGGGAGGAGAAGCCGGTAATTCGTCCTGACGGCTATCCCATGGACTTCATCCACGGACCCAATGCCCGGGAAAAAATCGACCTCTGGACGCGGGGCATCACGCGGGTAGGCGCCCAACATCCCTACG
>CAYZLP010000685.1:0-3420 GCA_964478635.1 uncultured Caldilineaceae bacterium | reverse complement strand
GTGATACCGGGGAGATAGCGTTCGAGCTTGCCGACCTTTTTTTCCGCATATTCACGGATCCAGTCATTGACTTCGACATTTCGGCCATGAACGGTGAGATCCATGGTCTGACTCCTTTCTAGGCTACGTGTGGATTGCCACAACCGCACCGGCGGCCATGGCTGTGCCAGTGAAGAAAGTGGTTGACCGCTCTGCAAGAATCAAAGCATCCCGCAGAGCAGGGGAAGGTCGTCTGGAGTGGGAATTTTGGGTGTGACCGCTCCGTCGGCGTTGAGCCGCGCGGCTCGTGGCATGTTGAAGCTGAAAAAGGAAATTCTTGCGGGAGCTTGCACAGAATTCACGGTCATGGCCCAATTGTAGGCTCATCCGGTTCACTTGTCAACTGACTTTTGTCACCTCATCTTTGGGACAGATCATCATAGTAAATCCCGGCGGAAATGAGCCGACAGTTCCTACCAGAGGTACACCCCCCCCCAAAAAAAATTCCCGCCGTGGTATTTGCGCCATCGTGTAATGGGGTGATGGGCTACCGCCAATCGTCCGGAAGGCATCCCGCCTCCTCGCGTGGCACGAACGCGCTTCCGGGAGGTTCAAACCGTTCGCTAAACTGAAGGTTCTACGAGATCGCGACTCTGCAAAAGGTGACAGTCACTGGCATGGGGGCGGCCAGCCAAGGGCGAATCGCTCTGCCAGTGACTGTCACCGGCGTCAGAAGTCATGTTCTCATTGTGTGGCCGGTTTAGTTGACGTTGAAGAATGGCGGTCTTCCGCCCTGCGTCTGCCTGTAGGTTGGGCCAGGGTCAAGCCAAAGACCATCTCTACACCTGCCGCGCGCGCGGCCGCCGCGCATGACCGCAACGTGGCGCCCGTGGTGAATACATCATCGATGAGCAGGATCCTGCGCCCCGCTGCGGCCGGGTGGACATGAAATGCATCGGTCACGTTTAACTGCCGTTCCTCGGCATTCAGGCCGACCTGTGGCCGCGTGAAGTGGCGCCGTTCGATCCAGTCCGGCCGACAGTCCAGCTCCAATATCCTACAGAACGCGTCGGCCAGGAGTTCCGACTGATTGTAGCCCCGCTCAGCCAACCGCTGGGCATGCAGGGGGACAGGAACGACGGCGTCAATAGAGCTGCCGGCGTCGATCAAGCTGCCGGCGTCGATCAAGCTGCCGGCGTCGATCAAGCTGCCGGCGTCGGTCGAGGCATGGGGCGCGGCCCAGTCGGTCCGGCGGTGCGTTGCGACCAGGTAGCGGGCCAGGGCAGGGGCGACGTCGGGACGCGCCTCGTATTTGAGCGCGTGGATCGCTTCGCGCAGGGGGCTGGTGTGCAACGCCGCACTGCGCACCTTCGTCAATGGCCATGATGCTTCGGCCGCGCAGATGGCGCAGCGTTGCGTAGGCGCGGGCGTCTGCCGGCCGCAGCGGGCACAGAGCGGCGCGGTGACCGCTGCGACCCGCTGGGCGCAAGCGTCGCACAATGGCGCACCCATACGGCCGCAGCTCACGCAGGTAGGCGGGAAGAGTAGGTCGAGCGCTCTGCCGGCAATATGGCGGAACCACGTTATGAAGTCGGGGGATAGATTGGACATATTTAGATGGATGGAGTTGGTCGGTCCATAAAACTAACGGGCCGCTGGATCATCAGGCCGCTCAGATTAGGGGCCGATTGATCAGCGGGCCGCTGAACTAGCGCATTGGCCGGAGCGGAACGGCGAATCCTGTCTGCGCAGGAAACCAGGTTTGCAGCAGGTCGTTGATGAAAGTGCGCAGATCATCTCCGAGGATCAAGAGGATCGAGAGCAGCACGATGGCAAAGAGAATAATGATCAGCGCATATTCGACAAAACTCTGTCCACTGCGGTTCGATGGCATGCGCGACATGGACGTTTCGATCCTTTCCCGGCTCGTGGCGGTCGATCTGCATGCCTGTTGTATCACATCGTTCCTTGAGTACGCAAACAGCCGGTGCTATAATCAAGCTTGTGTTCCATCCGCGACAGCACCGGGAGGTTGATCTTGGCCAGCGCAGCAGAGCTATACGAGCTTCAGAAGACCGACACAATGTGGGAACAGGTTCGCCGGCGCTTGATCGCGATCCGCAACCAGCTCGGGGAGAGCGATGAGGTGGCGGCAGCCCGGGCTCAGATGACCGCAACCGAGAAAGCGCTGCACGAATGGCACGGCCGCCAGACCGACGCCGAGCTTGAGTCCAGAACGCTCAAGGAGCGGATCGCCGATACGGAGAAGCGCCTGATGAGCGGCGCCGTGACCAACCCCAAAGAACTGGAATCGCTGCAGGCCAGTCTTGATGCGCTCCAACGTCAGCGCGCCGGCGTTGAGGACAAGGGCGTCGAAGCAATGCTGCAAGTGGAAGAATTGACGAAGGCGCTGGCCGAAGCCCGGGCCGCCTACGAGCGGCTCAATAACCAGTGGCGGGAAAGCCAGGGTGAGCTAGTGGCTGCTGAAGACAAGATGAAGCGCAATTTTGTCATTCTGAAACGTCGGCGCGAAGCTGCATCCACGGCCATGGATGAGGCGAGTCTGACCGAATATGAATATCTGCGCAAGCGCAAGGGCGGCGTTGCCGTGGCCCAGGTCGAGGACGGCAACTGCGGTGCGTGCCATGTCTCACTTCCTACGGGCACCCTCTCGGCCCTTCACGGCGAAGCCCGCGTCTATTGTCCGAGTTGCGGTCGTATTCTCTATCGACCGTAGCTTGTCGGCTGATGAATGCCGATTCCGCCGTTTGACCTATTCGGCGCTGGCCGCCCTGAAAATCGGCAAATAGAAGCGGGGCGGCAAGCCCAAATCCCACGCTACCGGCTTGCTCTGCAGGTCAATCGCATTTTGATGGCTGATGAACAGCACGCTTTGGGTACCATTGGCCCCTGCAGCGCTCGCATCAAGCACCAGCCGAAACGAATCGCCCGCCTGCGCCCGCCGCATGACCGGTAGGCCGCTATCCTCTTCCAGCCAGACGCCGGGGCGCATGATGTCGTACGTCAGTTGCGGCGTTGCGTCATAAACTTCGCTTGTTTCCCGGATGCGGGTCTCGACACGATAAGAGAACACGCTGCGTTCGTATCCCAAGGCCACGTCTTGGACCGGTACGGCCAAGATCATGACGCGCCCGTCGAAGAGGCGGGTCTCGGCTTCATTCGCGGGCAAAACATTGAGCGGCGTGACGATCCTGCGCTGCCCGGTCACTAGATCTTCCAGCGCTGTCACAAAGCTGTCGCTGGTCCCCTTGTCAGTCAAATAGGCGGCTGAGTTGCTGTTGAAGAGGCGATAATCATTGTTGCCGTCACGGTTCACATCCAAAAAGATGGACGCTTCCACCTGATTTGGCGATGCCCAGGCCCCGCGCATGGCCACGGCGAAATAGAGCATTGTCTCGGAGATGGGCCGGCTCGTCGTCA
>CAYZLP010000684.1:0-3423 GCA_964478635.1 uncultured Caldilineaceae bacterium | reverse complement strand
ACTCGATGCGACCGTAGGCGAATTCCGCCTTGTTCTGGGTGATCAGGCGCGCCGATTCGAATTCGCACGGACCGTAGTAGCATTCCTGCGATCCGTCAGCCTCGTCCAGGGTGATCACGAGGTTCCCGGCGCCGTCGGTCGCCGAATTGGCGGGATCGTCGGTGTAATACTGCAACTCCTCGTTGCCCCAGCCATTCTTGCCGTCGGGTGTCGTGTCACCAATCTCATAGGCCCAGTTTGCCGGATTGGGTGGCGTGCCGGCCGGCTCATTGAATTCGTCGCTCCAAACCAGCTCCCAGCCGGACGGGCCGGGATCGGGGACGCGGTTGTCCTTGAGCGTGACCGTGATCTCCTCACCCCCGCCCGTTCCTTCATACCAGAAGGACAGCTGTTCGATGCCCGTCCAGTCCTGGGCGATCGGGAAGTCATGGACGAGTGCAGCGTCCGCACCGCCCGTTGTAATGCCCCGGCCGTCGAAGGTCAAGCCGTTGAAGGGCAGCACCTCTGGATTGCAGGGCAGCCCGGTTTCGTTGAAGCGGAAGTGGAAGACCAGATCGTCGAGGCCATCATCGTTTACATCTTCGACGTGCCGCCGGGCTTCACCGGTCTTTTTATTGACGTGCGTCTCCGTTGCATTGCCGAGGGTGACGGTCGTGTGGTCGACGGTCGTGGCGTCAAACGAAGGCGTGCTCAGCAGATGCACTGGGATCACGCCTTTGCCCTGATTGCAGACCGAGCCTTGGACCTCGATGTCGACATGTAGCGGCACGTTTGCCGCCAGCACATTCTCGAAGGCATCCTGCTCGGGCCGCGCGTCGGCGTCACCGCTTTGGCGCCGGTCGACGTTCAGTTCAACCGCGCCCGTCATATCCCACAGGAATGCGCCCTGCTCGAAGTCGTCGAGCAGCTTGGGATCGAACGGATCGTTGTCGTCGATCAGGGCCGAGCCCTGGAAGAGGGCTCCCCGTTCAGCGCCGACCGGGTTGGTCAGGCGGATGACGATCTGCTTGTCGCCTGAGAACTTGGTGTTGTCAAAGGTCTCGATGGGAAAGGTGAGTTCACTCGGCCCGCCTTTGGTGAACGTGAGCGTGCCGGAAGTGGGCGTGAAGTCCTCGCCCGGGATCGCATTGGAGCGTTCCGTGGCATAGTCGATGCTGACTTGATCCGGATCGTCGGCACCCAGCGGCCGGTTGAGTTTCACGCCGATATCGCCGGTCGTGCCCTCTTCGATGAAGGTATTCTGCTGCGCGAATTGGACCGCAACGGCCGGCGGTTCGGCCACACCGTAGAGGCTGACGTCGTCGACGTAGTAGGTCCGCGGTCCACTCGTATTGAGCGTGCCGAGCGCGTAACCGTGCATTTGGAACAGGGTCAGGCCGTCATTAGGCGCGCCGTTGCCGATCTCCTTGCGGACGAAGGACGCAAAGGGAAATTCGAGCAGCTGCCAGCCGGTGAAGTCGTCAAGAAAAGCTACGGTGAAGCGCTCGGCGTCGTCGCCGGTCGAGCCGGGGTTGCGGTTGTCCAGGATATCGATAAAGAGCTGGCTTCCGGAGCCCGTGCCGTAGAACCAGAGCGAGATGCCCTCACTGGTCGACCAGTCTTGCGGGATCCATGCGTCCATGGTCCCGTTGGTGAAGCCATGGATGAAGCCGGCAAAGGACGTGCTGTCGACAGCCATCTGCAGCACGCTGTTCGGGGAGCCGGCCGCAGGGGGTACCGGCGCGGGTGGCGTGGCCGGGTTCGACAGCGTTACGGTGCTCCCTGCGCCGTTGAAGGTGCAGAACCCGAGGGGCAGCCCGCCCGCCGGACAGGGCCCGCCGGGCGCCACGCCGCTCTCGAAGTCATCGATGATGGAAGACGCACCGGGCAATTCGATGGGTTCGATGCTGAAGGCCCAGTAATCGGTGCGGAAGTTGACATCGGAGCCGCCGCCAATCACGGCGATGACGACGTTGATCAATTCGCCGTTGCCGCCGCGACTGACGGGCGTCGGATCGAGCACGCCGTTGCCGCCAATAAGGAACGAATTGTCGTCAAAAAAGTCGGCCAGCGGGATCGACACGAACTGCCATCCCCCGCCGCTGATCGCGCAGGGACCGGTGGCGGAAATAGCGCAATTGAACTGGAACTCATCGTCGTCCGGCGGGTTGATTTCGCCGTCGCCATTGTCGTCGTCCTGGAGATTGATCTCCAGTGTGTAATCCTGGCCACCGTCAGGATTGATCCAGAAGTTGAAATACTCGGTACCCGACAGGTCACGCGGGCTGGTGCGTCCGAAGCCGCCGTAGAAGCCTGGCGTGCCGCCAGAGCCCCAGCCAGTTTCCAGCGAGAATCTGCCGCCCAACGCGGGTGGTAGGTCGGAGTCGTTCGGTCCAATACCACCGCCACCGACTGTACCGTCGAACGAGAACCAGCCGTTACCGCCTGGATTTCCGTGTTCCATGTCGTCGAAGATCACTTCATCAAACCCAGCCGGCGCGCCGGAGGTGAAGGTGATCTCGTCGAAGTCGATCAGAATATCGGTGGCCGCTCCGCCCTCGACGCCGCCGAAGACGATCACCATTTCGTCAACGTTGCCGTCGAAGGTCCCGTTGCCACCCGTGCCGCGGTCAAACCATGATGAAAGCGGCGCACTGATCAAGGTCCAGTCGTCATCGAAATCGGCCGTACTAAACGTCGTATTGAGCCCGATGGAGTCCTCTGCACCGGTCGTCCAGCCGTTTCCGTCGGTGTCTTCGCGCAGGGTAAGCTCGAGGACGTACTTGTCAACGGTCGTGGCGCTTGACTGGTAAACCCACATATTGAACCATGGGTCGGCCGGCAGCACGATCTGAGATGTGTCGAGAAGATTCTTGAAGGTGCCGCCGTAGAAACTGCTGGCGGTGCCGTTACCACCCCAGCCTGTGGTGAAGTCGTAACTCCCCGCCTTGGGCTGATCGGTGCCGGCTCCGCCTCCACCGCCTGCGGCATTGCCGCCGAAAAAGATCCAGTCGCCCGCATCGCCGTCTTCGAAGTCGTCAAAGACTGTCCCGGGGGCAGGCGGAACGGCCTGAACCGGCGCCGCGAACATGCTCAGCAGCAGGCTCAGTAGTAGCACATAATGCACAAGCGTTTTCTTGCTCTCGAAGGGTTTCATTCACTGTGTCCTTATATAGCCAAAGCCAGTTATGCGGGTAGGCAATTCAATTCTTTCTTGTCTGCATTCGTTGTCGTCGTTGTGCGGATTGTGCCAACCCCTCAATTACTTTTCAACACCCGTGATGACTACGCCCTGCATGAAGAAGCGCTGGGCGAAGAAGAAAATGATCAGGGGAATAACGGCCGACATGATCGAGGCGGCCTGAATCAAGTTGTCCTGGGCTTCATAGAGGCCGTTGAACGCCGTGAGCCCCACGGTGATCGGATAGAGCTGGGGCTTGCCGG
>CAYZLP010000683.1:0-3427 GCA_964478635.1 uncultured Caldilineaceae bacterium | reverse complement strand
TCGGCGCGCTGGGCTGGTTCTTGCTGCAGTGGCGGAACGCGCCGTCGCCGGCCGCTGCCGAGCAGATAATCGGCGAGATGCTAACAGCCGAAGGCGCGGCCTTTGCTGGGGGCGACGGCCCGACCTTTTTCGCAACCCTGCCCGACGATCCCGCCTGGCAGGCCGCACAGCTCTGGCCGGAGAGCCTAGCCATGTATAGGGCCGGGCGCAGGCTGGTCTCGCTGGAGCAGCAGGGCAACAACATGGCAGCGGGTCTGGGCTGGGAGAGTGAAGCGGGTTCCATGACGCGCAGCGCGTTCTATACATGGCACGCGGGAACGCTGCAACCGGTGGCAGACGCGCCCTGGTTCTGGGGCGGCCTGCGCCACCAATCCACAGAGTGGGGCGCCCTCGTCTATTCCGAGGCCGATGCGGCGTGGGCATCCGCAATGGAGTCTTTTGTCGGGGCGACGCTTGATCGGTTATGTGCAGCCGCCTGTCTGTACGAGGGAGAGCCGTTGACGGTGTCGGTCGCCACCACCTACGCCACCACGGCAGCGCCCAGGCAGGTCGTAATTCCTTCACCCCACTTGATCGCAGTTGATAGTGGGCAGGAGCCAGGGCCCGCGTTTTGGCAGATGCTGGAGGCGCGGCTTGTCGATGCGCTCACGCCGGCGACCATTCGCTTCGCCGTGCCCGCGGCCGAGGCAAGCAACTATGCAGCCGCAGCTGCCCGCTTTCAGGAAGAGTATCCGGCCGTCGAAGTCGTCGTCGTGCCCGTTGAGGAAATGACGGCCCTGGATCTTGCCACCGTCGACGGCGCCCTACTCGTGCCCTCTGCCTCACAGATCGGGGCTGGTCAGGTTGCCGATCTGACCGCATTAACGGAGACGGAGCCTGCGTTTGACACGGCGGACTTTCATCCCCGGCTGTTGGCAGGCGTCACCTGGCAGGGCAGGCGCTGGGCCATGCCCATGGGCGGCTGGTGGTCCCTCTACTACAGCGATGTCCAGGCCCATGAACTGGCCGGGCTTGCGCCGGGGCCGCCGGCCGGCTGGTCCGGCATGGAAGGGCAGATCGCCCGGCTAGCCAACGCAGCGGGCAATGAACGCCTGGGCATGCCCTTTGCCGATTTCACGGGCGACAGCCTGCTGAGTCTCGCAGGCGCGGTTCACTGTGCGGAAAGCGATGAGCAATGCCGCAGCCGCCTCTCCCCAGAGGCGGTCCGCAGTGCGTTGAGCTGGCATGCCGGCGTCATGGCGGCCCAGCCCGGCAGTCCGGACCTGCGTCAACTTTCAACGGCCGAGCGGCGCAGTTTTGCCCTGAACAATCTCTCCCGTCCCCGGGAGATCGGTGCCTGGATCGAAGCGCCGGCCTATTTCGAGCACAATCTCCAGATCGCCCCCCTGACGCTCATGCCGCTGCCGGCCGGTCCGACCATACGCTCCACGCCGATCCACGTGCTGGGGGGCATGATCAGCAGCAGCAGCGCGCGTCCGCGTGCGGTCTGGCAATGGCTCGCTTTCCTGACGCGGGAACGACCGATTAACGAGCCCCGAACGCTGCCGGGGCGGCGTGCGGTTGCAGAGCAAATCGGCTTTTGGGAGCAGCTGCCGGCAGAGGTGCAGACGCCTATGGCAGAGGCATTCGAGCATGGCCGGGTCGTGCGCATCGATGAGCACGAAATCTTCCGTCCCGCTATCATCGCAGACTTGCTTTCAGGCTCGGCTTCTGCTGCCGACCTGGCCGACAAAGCGCTGGAAATCGCATGGTTCGGCCAGGCGCGCGAGTGAAGCGGCTCAACCCTACACCGCGGCCCGCCCAATCCGCAGCCTGAGCTTGTCGAAGGCGGGGCACCTTCGCCAGACACCGCAGCCTGAGCCTGGCGAAGTCGGATCTGCGAATTCGGCCCGGTGGATACCACTCCGCCTTCGACAGGCTCAGGCTACGGATTCGGGGAGTGGCAGACTACGGATTAGGATAGCAGCGCGGACGATTTCAGGTGAGACTGTGCGAGCAACAGATGTAACCAATAATCACCCACAGCGAGGAGAAGTGCATCATGCCGGAAAGCTACGATCTGATCATCATCGGCGGGGGCATTGTTGGGGCCGCGGCCGCGTATCGTGCGGCAAGATTGGGCGCCCGCGCGCTGCTCGTAGACCGGCACGACCCGGGCCGGGCCACCGACGCGGGTGCGGGCATTCTAGCACCGGAGATGAATAAGCGGGATCCCGATGCCTGGTTCAATTTTGCGGTCGAAGCAGTCGACCACTACCCGGAGCTGGTCGAGCTGCTGGCCGAAGACGAAGCAGGCGAAACGGGCTACGCACGCTGCGGCATGCTGCTGGTGGCCGCAACCGAAGATGAGCTGGGCGACTTTGAAGAGGCCGAGGGCTACATCTTCGGCCGGCAGCAAGCCCGGGGCACGCCCTCGACCGAAGCCCTCCATCGGGTGACGGCGGCCGAAGCGCAAGCCCTCTTCCCACCCTTGACCGACGTACTGGCCGCCATCTACTATCGGGACGCCAGTCGGGTAGACGGTCGCCTGCTGACCGAGGCCATGACCCGGGCGGCGATCAAGCGAGGCGTGACCGTCCGCGAAGCCGGCGTCACCGGCCTGCAGCTGGAGGGCAGCCGGGTCACCGGTGTGCAGATCGGAGAAGAGACGATCGGGGCCGGGACCGTGGTCATCGCAGGCGGCGCCTGGTCGCCGGCCTTCGGTGCGCAGCTGGGCGTGACCATCGGCGTCGAGCCCCAGCGCGGCCAGATTGCCCACTGGGATGTGATGCCGATGAATGCGGCGGCCTGGCCCATTGTGGGCGCATTCCGGGGCCACTACATGCTGGGTTTTCCCGGCGGCCGAGTGGTGACCGGGGCGACCCGCGAGACCGGTTCCGATTACGCACTGGCCACCAGCGCACGGGGCATTCGCGAAGTCATCGACGAAACGTTACGCGTGGCGCCGGGTCTGGCCGACGCCCGCCTGCTGGAAATGCGGGTCGGTCTGCGCCCCTACACGCGCGACGGTCTGCCCGTGCTCGGTCCTGTGCCGGGCATGGACGGCGTGCTGCTCGCCACCGGCCATGGCCCGACAGGGCTGCAACTGGGACCCTATTCCGGTTTGCTGATGGCAGACATGGCGTTGGAACACGCAATATCGGTGGATTTGGCTGCGTTTTCGGTGGCGCGGTTTGGCGGTGGTTGAGGCTGAGAGTGAGGCTGAGGAGAGATTTGGGATAGCGATGGGAACGGGGGATGGGGAAGATGGCTCGCTGCGTCCGATTGCGTTGGGCCGGATCGCGTGGCCGCTGGCGGTTGGCGAGACGCTGGTCTGGGCGGCCATGTTCTACTCTTTCCCGGCCCTGCTGCCGACGTGGGAAGAGACATTGGGTTGGTCCAAAACGGAGCTGTCGGGCGCGTTTACAGCTGCCCTGGTGACGACGGC
>CAYZLP010000682.1:0-3430 GCA_964478635.1 uncultured Caldilineaceae bacterium | reverse complement strand
ATCATCGTACCCTGTCCATCGAAGACCAGGACACGGATGCTCTGCGTACCGTTATCGATAGCCAGCAGTAAGTCGCCGGTAGCCATGGCCGGACTCCCGAGAAGATGGGCGTTGTGAAAAAAGCCGGATGGGCAGATTCGCCTGCCGTCCCGATCATAGCCCAAAGCCAAACGCTTGTCGATCCATACTTGCGTTGATTACAATGGTGGCACGAAAGGAGGTTCAGAGCGTGACAGAACGTATCATAACGCTTCACCCGGAGGGCAAAGCGGGCGTCAACATTGCGCGGGAGAAGTATGAAGTCGTCCGGGCCGCAATCCTTGCCGCGCTAGACGCCGAGGGAGAACTGGCGTTCAAGGAGCTGGCCGGGCAAGTTGCCGCCCGCCTGCCTGCAACCTTCGACGGATCGGTCGGCTGGTACACGACCACGGTCAAGCTCGATCTGGAAGCCCGGGGTGAAATCGAACGCGTCCCCGGCCGCTCGCCCCAGGTATTGCGCCGGACGTCCTGATGGCAGCCAATCAGAAGCGCGCCCGACGGCCCCGTGCAGCGACCCCCAGGCTCTTTCTCCTCAACAAGCCCTATCATGTTCTCTGTCAATTCACCGATCGGGAGGATCGGGCAACGCTGGCCGACTATATGGCGGAGGCCGACGTCTACCCGGCCGGTCGGCTGGATTACGACAGCGAGGGGCTGGTCGTCTTGACCGACAACGGCCGCGTGCAGGCCTGGATCAGCCAGCCGCGTTTCCGCTTGCCCAAGACCTATTGGGTTCAAGTGGAAGGCATTCCTGACGAGGACGCGCTGGCCGGCCTTCGCCAAGGCGTCACGCTCAATGACGGGCCGACCGCACCGGCGCAGGCCGAACGTATGAAAACGCCGGCCGTCTGGACGCGGACCCCGCCCATACGCGTCCGCAAGAGCATACCCGACTGCTGGATCGCGCTCACTATCTACGAAGGGCGCAATCGCCAGGTCCGCCGCATGACGGCAGCAGTCGGCCACCCGACCCTGCGCCTGATTCGTTGGTCCGTCGGTCCGTGGACGCTGGCCGGCCTGGCGCCCGGGGCATGGCGCGCGGACCGCTGCCCGAGATCGGAGAGAGAGCTGCATGAGATGACCCAGCAGATGGTCGATGCGCGTTAACCGAACAAAAAGTTTCGGTGGCTAGAAAGTCAATTTGCGGATTCGTCAAAATTCAGCAGGGCAGATTGAATCCCTTGCGGAAATCTGTTATGATCGAACCACGACTTGCGCCGGCGCCGCTCCCAGTTTTCAAGTATTCACCCCTTTGCCAATAGCCACCGCCGGCGCGAAACGAGGTGGTCGGTGCAGATACGCCTTCTGGGCGAGTTTTCCGTCATCGATAACGGAACCCCCGTAGAAGGCCTCCAGCATGCGCGCCTCCAGTCTCTCCTTGCCTACCTGATCGTGCATCATGAAGCGCCTCAATCGCGGGCGCGGATCGCCTTCACGCTCTGGCCCGATCACACCGACAAGCAAGCGCAGACCAACCTGCGCAATACCCTCTTTCGCCTGCGGCGAGCGCTGCCGGATGCCGACGCCTATCTCATCGGCACGCGGGAAATTCTGGGTTGGCGCCAAGATGCGCCGGCCGAGGTGGATCTCCTCTACTTCGACAACGCCCTCACTGCCGCAGAAGAAGCGGAATCGACCCGGGACAAGGGGCGCGAAGGCAGGGCCCTCGAGCAAGCCGTCGCCAGCTACCGGGGAGATTTGCTGCCCGATCTGTACGATGAGTGGGTGCTGGCGGCGCGGGATGGGTATCGTGTCGACCTGCTGGACGCATTAGGCCGTCTCATGGATTTGGCCGAGGATTCCCAAGATTACGGGGCAGCCGTTTCCTGGGGGCAGCGCATACTGAAAGAAGATGCGCTGCATGAGGAGACCTACCAACGGCTCATGCGACTTGCCCGCAGGAACGGCAACCGGGCCCTGGCCCTGCGCCTGTATCATCAGTGTGCGGCCAGCCTGCGCACTGAACTGGATGTTGAACCGGCCACAGTGACGGTCCAGCTCTACCGGGAAATACTGGACGATGCGGCGGCAGCCGGTGGAAACGCAACGGAAGATGCGTCTGGCGCCTTACTCCAGACTGAAGTTGGTGGGCACGCCACGCCGCCCCTCATCGGACGAGATGCGGAACTGGAAGCAATCGCTTCGGCCCTGGCGCATATCGCGCAATCGCGACCGTCACCATCGATTTTGCTCTTGGAGGGAGAGGCCGGCATCGGCAAAACGCGCCTGGCCGAAGCAGCGCAGCAGAAGGCGGCGGCCCAGGGCTATACGATCCTGACCGCACGCTGTTTTCGCAGCGACCGGCTTGCGCTGAGCGCCGTTACAGCATGGCTGCGTCAGGCCGAACTCGATCATCTGGAGCCGTACGTCCGGACCGAGATTGGCCGCTTGCTGCCCGAGTTGAAGCCGAATGGCAGTGGCGCCATGGCGCCGGAGGACACGGTTGAACCGTGGCAACAACAGCGCTTCTTCCAGGCGCTGGTGCAGACGCTGCAAAGCCAGCGCAAGCCTCTGCTCCTCCTCCTGGACGATCTCCAGTGGGCCGACCCGGAGACGCTGAATCTGCTCAACCTGCTGCTGCGACAGACGAACCGGGAACGCATCGCCTGCTTGATGACGCTGCGTAGCGAGGAGAAACCCCACGTCGGACCCCTGATCGATTTCCTGAATGAGCAGGCGAGGGAATCCAATCTCAGCCAGCTGCGGATCACCCCGCTGAATGAAATCGACAGTGCGAGCCTGGCAGCTGCGGTGCGGGGCGGACCGCTGAGCGGTGAGGAGGCGTCGACGCTTTTCCGGTTCACGGAAGGAAACCCCCTCTTCATCGTCGAGACCATGCGCTCGGACATCCAACTCGCTACGCTGGAAAACGCCTTGAGCGATGCGACAACGCCTCTGCCCCTTCCGCCGCAAATGGCCACCGTGCTGAGCGCCCGTCTCAATGCCTTGAGCAAGTCGGCGCGACGTGTGGCGGAAAGCGCCGCAGTCATCGGCCGTTCCTTTGACTACGCCGTCCTCCTTTCCGCCTGCGAGCAAGACGAAGATGCCGTCTTACGCGCCCTGGACGAACTCTGGCACAAACAAATCATCGCCGTACGAACGGTTCGCGACGATTTGTATGACTTCAGCCACGATCATCTGCGCCACGTCGTCTACGATTCACTCAGCCCCATGCAGCGCAGTGCGCTCCACCGCCGTATCGCCTTGGCCATGATCGAGCAAAATGGTGAAGATCCCGGAGCTGCCAGCGGCCGTATCGCCTTCCATTTCACAACGGCTGGCGATCGGGATGCGGCAATTCCCTTCCACGTTCGGGCCGCCCAACATGCAGCCCGGCACTTCACCCATGAGGAAGTGATCTGGCACTGTCGACAGGCGCTCCGTCTGCAAG
>CAYZLP010000681.1:0-3441 GCA_964478635.1 uncultured Caldilineaceae bacterium | reverse complement strand
CCAGACGGTCACGCTCGGGGAATTGTTGATTGAGATTGAGTAGGGCGAAGGCTGAAGTCCAGTGAGCACGCCTTCGTGCGAACGGGTCGACGCGCCGCGCGTCGACCCGTCAATCGGCCGCTGCCGGTCGCGTCGATTCGGCGCCGACCATCTCGAACTCCAGCCGTTGGGGATTCAGACCGGGCGCGCGGCTTGAGCGATAGAGCATTTCAATGCCCACCACGTTGCGGGCGCCATCGTCATCAACGATGACGCCCGCACTGACCTCCTCAGAGTCCGTGATGGGGGGGATCGTCCAGCTTCAGGTAGAGCGCATCGGCCGCTTGGTCGATCTTGAGCTTCATTTGTCGCTTCCCTCAACGATGCGGATTTCCTCGTCGGTCAACTCGTACAATTCATAAACCAACGCATCGATCTGCCGATCTGTGTGGTCGATCCGATGCTGGATCTGCTGCTTCAGATGGGGTACATTGTCTTTGTACGCCTCGGCGTACCCTTGTTCGTTGCGCACTTCCCAGCCGAGCGCGATGAAGAGCGGATCGATATATTCGACGCGCACCTGGGTTTCATTGAATTTGCCGCGTGTGTAGTCGTCGATGTGGAGGCGGAAGCGGCTGACGAGATCGCGTATCGAGACGGGGCCGGACATGGCGGGTTCCTTCGGCTAATTCTGTGACGCTTGTTTCTTACGCCTGTTCAGGCAATGGGTATTATGATACACTAAACGACATATGACAGTCCACCATAGTGAGAACGTTTTACACATCATCCGAAGTCAACTGGACAGTCAGGATGTATTGACTGCGGCTTACCTCTTTGGCTCTTATGCCGAAGGGAAAGCGCATGCGTTGAGCGATATCGATGTCGCGCTGCTGTTTAGGCGCGGAATGAGTCGCGAAGAGCGTCTTCGCCAAATGTTATCCATCGGTGCGATGCTAGATGATGCATTACCTTTGTCCGTCGATTTGGTGGATTTGGATGAAGCGTCGCCGTTGCTCCGTTTTCAAGTGTTAAAGCATGGCAAGTTGCTCTTGGAATTTGACCGTACCGACAGGTGTTTGTTCGAAATGCGCGCGATGCAAATCTACTACGATCTGAAGCCCTACATCGAGTATCAGCAAGCGGAGACCGTTCGACGCATCCGCGAGCAAGGATTGGGACATGGATACAAAGGTAATCGTAGCGCGCTTGACGAAGCTAGACGATTACGTCAGGCACTTGCGCGCGCTGCAGACCGCACCGTTGGATGAATACCTCGATGACGAAAACCTTCAGGCCATTGTGGAGCGCCGTCTCCAATTGGCGACTCAAGCCTGTATGGATATCGCGAGCTATCTGATCGCGCAGCTCGGCCTTGGCGCTCCCGATGAACCCGAAAACGTGTTTGTTGTACTAGGCAGGGAGCAGATCCTCTCCCAGGAATTAGCGCAGCGCATGGTCGGCATGGTGCGCTTTCGCAATATTCTGGTTCATGATTATCTCGAGATCGATTCTGAACTTGTGTTTGGGCATCTGGCTGAGGAACTAGATGACTTTGATCAGTTTGCACGAGAAATCTCATCCACCTTCATAGTTTAGCCTACGCTTGGTTCTTGCGACTGCCTCTTAAGACCTCACACAGATATACAAACGCCAATATTGACACACCTGCGCGCCCGTCCTATACTCGTAGCAGGCACACGCGCCGCCGCCGGGAAGTCTGACTTTTGCCAAAAGTCAGACTTCTGGACTGGATCGGACGCATGCCGCCCGACTCGAAGCGCCGCGATCTTACGCGACGCTTCTCACCAACCACATAGCGCCTGTCCGCGACTGGCGATCATGACGTGGGGTTCACCACGGGGGAGCGGAGGGGCCTGTCCGGCTGACAGCCGCTCGCCTGGGCTGGGCAGTTGCAGCGTCTTTGCAGAGGAGGTCACCCATGACGCGCCAACCACGTGCACTGCTCTCCGTTTCGGACAAGACCGGGCTGGTTGAGTTCGCCCAACAGCTTCACGATGCCGGCGTCCTGCTCGTCGCCAGCGGCGGCACGGCCCGCAAGCTGGCCGACGCCCATCTCCCCGTCACCAGCGTCGATGAAATCACGGGTTTTCCCGAGATTCTGGGCGGCCGGGTCAAGACGCTCCACCCGGCCGTGCATGGCGGCATTCTCGCCCGGCGCACGCCCCTGCACCTGGACGAGCTGGCCGACCACCGCATCGCCCCCATCGATCTGGTCGTCGTGAACCTCTATCCCTTCCAGGAGACCGTGGCCCAACCCAATGTGACCCTGGCTTCGGCCATCGAAGAGATCGACATCGGGGGCGTGGCCTTGCTGCGCGCGGCGGCCAAGAATTACGAATCGGTGACGGTCGTCTGCGATCCGGCCGATTATGAGGCCGTGGCCGGGGCCTTTGAAGCCGGCGGCACGAACCCGACCCTGCGCAAACAGCTCGCCCTCAAGGCCTTTCGCCATACGGCCGAATACGATACGGCCATCGCCAACTATCTGGCTGAACAGGTAGACGATGTCGAGGCGGCCGGCGCGCTGCCCGAACATATTCTCCTCGACCTGGAGCGGGTGCAGCTCAATCGTTACGGTGAGAACCCCCATCAGCAGGGCGGCCTCTACGCCTATGCCGGCGATCCGCCGCCCTTTGAGGTGATTCACGGCAAGGAGATGAGCTACAACAACTGGCTCGATCTGGACGGCAGCTGGCTTTCGGCCCAGGACTTCCCGGATCCCACCGTCGCCATCATCAAGCACGGCAATCCCTGCGGCCTGGCCAGCGCGGACAGCCTGGCCAACGCCTATGAAAAGGCCCTGGCCTCGGACCCGGTGAGTGCCTTCGGCAGCATCATTTCGGTCAATCGCACCCTCGATGCAGAGATGGTGCGGCGCATGGAGAAGCTTTTCGTCGAAGTGATCGCGGCGCCCGATTTTGAAGAGGAAGCGCTGGCCCTCCTGCAAAAGAAGAAGAACCTGCGCATCCTCCGGGCAACCGGTACGCCCCTACGGCCCCTCAGCCTGCGCAGCATCTATGGCGGCGTGCTGGTTCAGGAAGTGGATCGCAGCATCGAGGACATGGATCCGGCCAACTGGCGCGTGGTGAGCGAGCGCCAACCCAGCGAAGCCCAGCTGGCCGACCTAGCCTTTGCCTGGCGTGTTTGCCGCCACGTCAAGAGCAACGCCATCATCTTCGTCAAGGATCGGGCCACGGTCGGCGTCGGCGCAGGGCAGATGAGCCGGGTCGATTCGGTCATGCTGGCGGGCCACAAGGCGGGCGACAAGGCAAGGGGCGCCGTCATGGCCTCCGATGCCTTCTTCCCCTTTGCCGACGGCATCGAGGCGGCGGCCAAATATGGCATCGACGCCGTAGTGCAGCCCGGCGGCTCCGTGCGCGATGAAGAGGTCATCGAAGCCGTCAACGCCCTGGGCCTGGTCATGGTCTTCACCGGCGC
>CAYZLP010000680.1:0-3444 GCA_964478635.1 uncultured Caldilineaceae bacterium | reverse complement strand
GATCACGCGGCAGCCACGGTTCCAGCATGCCGGCGGCCGGCGAAGAAAGGTCCTGGAGGCGCTCGCGGAGCTGGTCCGACAGGTACGACGCGTCGAGCGCGGTGTAGTCGAGCGTCGGCGCGAGCAGGTAGCGGTAGGCGAGCAACTCGTCTGGGAACGGGTCCAGGCTGCCATCGCCGTTGGCAATCCAGCGAAACCGCGGATCCTTGGCCAAAGCCGCCGCCAGTGCCTTTGACGTGTCGGCGGATGCCTCTGTGCTGTCGCCGGCGATCGAGAGCAGCAGCGTGCGCGAGGCGGGTCCTTCGCCGATCTCCTCGAGGACCAACCGCTCCTCCGGCGTCCGCGGCGACGGCATGAATAGCCGTAGATCGGTGCCGACCACCAAGTTGCGTTCGACCAGCCAGCCGAGAGCGACGATGGCGCCGACCCAGGCGGCGAACAGCCAGATGCTCTGCCGGTGCGACATCGCTTCAGTGCGCCCGGGCCCGCGCGCACCAAGACTGCAGCTGAGTGCGTTCAAGCGGTGAGGGCAGTGCTCCGCGATCGGCGATGCCAATCACCATCACGGTGGCGTCGTCATCGGGTTCCTCCATGGTCATGCAGTTCGCCCGATCCTCCTGTCCATCCACCCGGATGCGTGCCAGCCGCGCACGCAATTTGTCGCTGCGCGGCACCAGGTCGATTCGCCAGACGCCATCCGATTCGTTGCTTGCGATCTCAAAGAACTGCTCGAGCACCGCCCGGTCGCCCTTCAGCATGGCGCCGAAGCCGTTAAGCATGCCGCGTAGTTCGGGTGCGCGGTCCAGGGAGAATTGGCGGGGTCGCTTGCCGTCGCGCTCCACGGTCACGTTCTCGCCAAGCAGCGTCGTCGTTTCCAGATACGGTTCCTGCACCTGGCGAACCAGGCCACCATCGACACGATGCTCGAGTTCACCCGCGACCACTAGCGGGTCGGTGAGCAGGGCCGAGTACCGGACCTCGACGAATGGCGTCGCGTCAGGTGGGGGGCGGACGAGCCGGGCGAGCAGTGCGTCGGTACCGGGATCAGCGGCGCTCGCGATGATCGGGGTGATCGCCAGAATGGCTGCGACCAAGCTGCGTCGAATTCCAGAAATCATAGAAATTGAACCAATTGTAAGGGGCGGTTCGGACCTTGGCTGCGAGTCGGTTCGCGAAGTCCTGGACTATCGCGTGCAGTTCATCCCGTCGCCGCCGGCGGTCGGAAGTGAGTCTCTCGGAGATAAGCTCGAAGTGAAGGTCGTAACGGTTGCCGCCACGATACAGGCCAATGCAAAGCACCACCGGCGCGTGTAACGCGGCCGCGATCTGCCACGGCGCCGTCGGAAACTCTGCGGGCGACCCGAGGAACTCGACGGCGGTGGTCACATTGCCGGGGCGGCCCCTGTCACCGAGCATGGTGACGAGTGCGCCTTCGCTCAAGGCCTGCCCGATCTCAAGTGCTACCGCCGTACCATTCTGTCGCGGGTTGATGATGCCGGCGGCCAGGCGCGGATTGAGTCTCTTGAGGATCGCCGACAGCGCCGGGCTATGTTCCGCGTCCAGCACAACCCGGACCGTGACGTCCGGCCGGAACGTACTTGCCGCACGCAGAGCGTCAAAGCTGCCGACGTGGGCACCGATCAACAATACGCCGCGACCCAGATCCATCGCGCGATGCAATTCCTCAAGACCCTCGAGCCGGATGTCGAAGCGCCAGAGGCTGTCCGTCAGGAAGTAGACGCGATCCAGCGTGACCGAAGCGAACGCATGGAAATGACGGGCCACCTCGAGCCATGTAGGCGCGCGGCCCAGGACACGCTTCAAATAGTGCTGCGAGGCATGTCGCTCCGGCGCTCGGCGGAAAAGAAAGTAGACGGTGACGGGCAGCAGAACCAGGCGGGTCATTGTTCGGCCGAGGGTGAGGGCCGCGGTCTTGAGCAAGCTTAGTGCAAGCATGCTCCCGCCCTCTGGTCGCTCCAGCCACCCGGCCGTCATGGTGCGGCTTCGGTGCCGATCTCGAAGGAGCCCTTCGCGATCGTGCGGTCATCCCGGGCTACGCTGAACGATAGCGCCGTGTCGCCAACCTCAGCCGACAACGTCGCTTCCTGGTCCGGCAGCAACGGCTCGATGAATTTGACGTGCTTCAGGTGCCGCAGTCGCGCCAGAGGTACGCCTGAGGCCGCTAGCGTCCCAATGACGCGGTCGAGGACCACAACCCCCGGGACGACCGGGTTGCCCGGGAAGTGACCAGGAAGGGACGGATGGTCGGCCGGAACGAGGAAAGTCGCGGTGATGACTCTCGGACGGGCGTTCATTGCCTCTAAGTCTATGGGAGATTGCCGCCGAAGCCGATACAGGCTGGCCAGTCTGGGGCCCAGAAAGAGAACGGGGGCGCGAAGCCCCCGTCTGCCACGGAGCCTATGTCTGGTGTGTTAGAAGAGATACACGATGCTCAGCGACAGGAAGCCGGCAGATGCGTCCAGTTCGTCCTCGAATTCGTCCGTGTCGAAGTTGTACTTGGGTGCGACGTCGAACCATTCGTACTCGAGACGCAGGCCCGCCTTGCCAACTGTCCAGCCCGCGCCGGCACCAATAAAGAAAGCGCTGCCGCTGTCGTCATCCGAGAAGCGGTCGGAGAAGGTCGGCGAGCTGTACCTAAAGTCCGTCGTCGAGTCCCAGTATGCGAAGCCGGGCTTCAGAAAGATCTCGAACTGATTACCGATCGGCAGCGAGAACACAGCAGTCGCGACAAGACTCTGGACTTCAACACTCAGGGCAACTGACTCACTGCCGGCGGTGGCTTTTGTTTCGGGATTGCCACCGTCGAGGAAGATTCCTTCCACGCTCAACCACGGGAAGAACCTGTAGCCACCGAACAACTTGAATCCGACATCGTCCTCGTCGAAATCGAACCTCGAGCCGTACATGTTGTCGACTTCAACATTGATCTGGCCAATGCCCGCCCCAGCATAGAATCCACTGTCTGCGGCGACCGACGGGGTTGTCGCAAGAGACAGTACCAAGAGCAAATTTACAGGTAACAACCGCATACCATCACTCCTTTGAAATCATGCGCTATCGGAGCAAATCCGCCGGCAACACTATCGTGTGGCATGATCGCCTTCAATGCGGAAAGCACCGACGAGAACTGGATTCCGAGCGCTAGCCGTTGCGAGTCGCAACCCAATATGCTCAGCGTGGCGGCCATACCGCGTCCTCCTGCGGGCCGTCGTGCTGCTCGGTGGATTTGGTGCAGGCAGTGCGGCAGCAGTGGAGAAGCCTCTCTGGGAACTTGGCATCGGGATGAGCGCGTTGCACTTTCCGGATTACCGCGGTTCCGATGAGGCCAGCATCTTTGCGATACCGTTTCCGTACGTGGTCTATCGTGGAAAGATCTTCAAGGCGGACGAAGACGGCGTGCGAGGCGCTCTGTTTGATAGCGAG
>CAYZLP010000679.1:0-3447 GCA_964478635.1 uncultured Caldilineaceae bacterium | reverse complement strand
GGGTTCGTTTATGTTCCATGCGGGGGGGGATGTCGATCACATCGTCGTGGGGGGCGGGACGGCGGGGGCGATTGTAGCCGCGCGGCTGATGGAGGCGGGGCGACGGGTAGCGCTCTTCGAGGCGGGGCCGAGTGACGAGGGACAGGCCCGGGTTCTGGAACTGCGGAGTTGGCAGGCGCTGCTGGAGAGCGACCTGGACTTTGACTATCGCATCGAGCCCCAACCCCGGGGCAACGGCCGCATCCGCCATGCCCGGGGCAAAGTCTTGGGCGGCTGCAGCTCTCACAATTCGTGCATTGCCTTTGATGCGCCGGACTACGATCTGGAGCAGTGGGTGGCGGCCGGCGCAACCGGCTGGGATCCGGCGATCGTTCGGCCCTTCTTTGCCAAAGTCCGGTCGCAGGTCCATGTCGAGCCGCCCGGATCGGACAATGCGTTTGGGCTCGACTTCATCGCCGCGGCCGAGCAGTATGGGCTGCCGGCGGGTCCGCTCAACGTCGACGGCCGCCTGGGTCGCGGCGTAAACTGGACCGACCTGAACAAACGGGGCAATCTGCGGCAGTCCAGTTCCGTGGCTTATCTCCATCCTTTGACGCAGTGGGGAGAGCGACTTACGCTCTTCACCGGCGTGTACGTGGTGCGGCTGCTGGTAGAGCAGGACCGCGTGGTGGGCGTCGAAACGCCGGATGGACCAATTCGCTGTGCGGGCGACGTGATTGTCTGCTGCGGGGCCTTCGACTCACCGGCCCTGCTGCTGCGCTCCGGCATCGGCCCGGCCGAGCACCTGCGCGACGTAGGCGTCGATGTGGTACATGATCTGCCCGGCGTGGGCGAAAATCTCCTCGATCACCCCGAAGGCGTCATCATCTGGGAAAGCGCGCGGCCGCTGCCGCCCGAGACAGCCAACTACTGGGAGATCGTGCTCTTCGAGATGACCGAAGCGGGGCTGGATTCGCCCGACCTCATGCTGCATCTGGGCTATCAAGTCTTCGACATGCACACCACCCCAGGCGGCTACCCCACGGCCGAGCACGGCTTCTCCCTCACGCCCAACGTCACCCGGGCGCGTAGCCAGGGCGTCGTCCGCCTGCGCGACGCCGATCCGGCCACGCCGCCGCGGATCGATTTTCGCTACTTCACCGATCCCGAGGGTCACGACGAACGCGTCATGCTGGCCGGCATCAAGCTGGCCCGGGAGATCGCGCGCCAGCCGGCCCTGGGGCCGTGGATCGCGCGGGAACTGGCGCCCGGCCCCGACGTGATCGATGACACAGCGCTTTCCGCGTATGTGCGCAGCACGGCCAACACCGTTTACCACCCGGCCGGCACCTGCAAGCTGGGCCGCGCCGCCGATCCCCTGGCCGTGGTCGAT
This sequence comes from uncultured Caldilineaceae bacterium, assembly GCA_964478635.1. Lineage (GTDB taxonomy): Bacteria > Chloroflexota > Anaerolineae > Caldilineales > Caldilineaceae > JAGRCP01. The sequence continues at coordinate 2,075 of CAYZLP010000679.1, read as the reverse complement.
CCCGAGTTGCGGGTTCATGGGTTGGCCGGGCTACGCGTAGCCGACGCCTCGGTCTTTCCCACCATGATCGCGGTCAACCCCTGCTTGACCGTCATGATGATCGGAGAGCGGTGCGCCGCGTTTGTGTTGGGGTGAGGAAGACGCGAAATCCTTGCGAACGTCATCCCCATCCGACCTTCATCATGCCGCGAAACCTACTACAGCGGACTCTCGGGCTGGCCGCCGGAGACGATGACCGTGTTCGGTTCCGCTTCGGGACCGATGCGCTCATAGGGGTCGAGCTGGACGACGGCCACGCTCCACTGCCAGGTATTGCCAAAGAATTTATCGGGGAAGCCGATATTCAACTCGTAGACGCCGTCCGCATCGGGCTGCAGGCCCACCGTACTGCGCGCGTCGTGGATGCCGTTGTGGGGCTCGCCCTCCAACCAGCCGCGCACCTCAAATGCCTGATTCTCCTGCAATTCGCCCTCCCAACGCCAGCGGAAGGTAATGCGGGACGCATCGATGGAAGCCATGTCGGGCGGTCCCACAAGCTCCGGCGCGGCAATGGCCGCCGGAACGGCAGCCGGAGGCGGGGCTTGCTCGGCCGCGACCTCGGGCACGGGGGTGGAAGTTGGCGCGGGGGCGGCCGCCGGGGGCGCTGCCTCGAAAGGCATGCAGGCGCCGAGCAGCAGGAGTAAGGCGATCAGAGTGAACAGTGTGCGTCGCATAACAGGAACTCCTTTTGGTCAAATGGACCGGCTTGACAAGCCGATCTCAACGTCTCATTCTCGCATATGGACCGCAACAAATTGGCTACAGACGGTACCGGACGCCAGTACAGCGCAGCGGGACATCGCCGCGGAACAATGAATGCAGAGCTTTCGCAGGGAATCCGTTTCAATCCGCCGTATCCGGTTTCTTCCGCGGTCCATCAGCGGTTTACACGATTGCCGCTCCCTCCTATAATGCTAACCGGATGATGGATGATCCCACTTGCTTCCAGCCGCTTCTTGAAGGAGTCAACCGCCATGGCCGCCAGCACAACCGCTTCCACCGCGCCCTCGTCTCAAGGCGTGCTCTTTCCCGAAAGTACGCCCGGCGTGCGCAGCACCACGGTCGCAGCCAAGGCGGTGCTGGCGGTAGCCGCAGCTGCGTCCCCTCCCCTGGCTGCTGCCATCGAGCAGGAAAGCGACTGGCGCGGGCGCTATGCGATACACTTCGCCGGGTTGGAGACGCTCTATACGGAACAGCACGACGTGTCGCCCCATTCCGCCCGGGATGCATTGGCCGCCCTGCACAGCGCCTATGAATTTGATCGTCAAACAGAACGATATCCTTTGCAGACAGTCCCGACCCTACCGCCGGAACAGGAGTTCGGGACATTTCAAGTACGGGGCGCCGCACCGTTCAAACCCGGCGTCCTGGAGGTGCCTTACCAGGGGAAGATGCTCGCCGGCGATCAGCTGCGCCGCCAGCTCGATGATTGGGCTGTCCGGGGCATTACGGAACCTTCTTTCGGCCAGGCGCTGCAGACGCTCATGGACCAACCCGACTGGCTGGACCTGCGCGAACAGCGCTTCGTCCTGCTGGGCGCAGGCGCAGAGATCGGCCCCCTGGCCTTTCTGCTCGCCCACGGCGCCACCGTGGTGGGCGTCGACCTGGACCGACCCCCGATCTGGGAGCGGCTCCTGGCCACGGCCCGAAATTCATGCGGCACCCTCATTGCGCCGGACCGGCGCGGTCACGCGGTCGATGAGCCCGACGCAGCCATGCTCGGCGCGAATCTGCTGACCGAGATCCCGGAGATTCTCGCCTGGCTGACCGCCCTCGACGGGCCTTTGACCGTGGGCGCCTATGCCTATCTGGACGGAGCCGATCATGTACGCGTGGTGCTGGCCATGGACGTGATCATGGCGACCCTGGCCGTGGAGCGCCTCGGGCCCGGCACGGTAGCCCGGCCGCCGCGCGACCCCGCCGCGCCCATGGTGTCGGGAATGCTGGTGCGCCGCATGCTGCTGGTGGGATTGCTGCTGGTGGGCGCCACCTTCGCGCTGTACGAGTGGCAGCTCGCCACGGGCGGGTCGGAGGCC
>CAYZLP010000678.1:0-3448 GCA_964478635.1 uncultured Caldilineaceae bacterium | reverse complement strand
TTGAGCGGCTCCTGGCCGATCCGGCCTGCCGCCTGTTGACTCTCTTGGGACCCGGAGGCGTGGGCAAGACGCGCCTGGTGCTCAAAGCCGCGGAAGCGCACGCCAACCGCTTCCGCGTCGGCGCCTTTTTTGTCCCTTTGCAGGGAATCCGGAACGCCAACGACTGGGTCTCTGCTGTCTCCGACACACTCGCCATCACGTTGCACGGCCCGGAAGAGCCCGAAGTCCAGCTAATCGAACGCCTGCGGGAGCGGGACCTGTTGCTCATCCTCGACAACATGGAGCATCTCCTGATCGAACCCGGCGCCGAACGCATCACCCGCCCGCTGAGCAACCTGGTGCGCACGGCGGAAGGGGTGAAGGTCATCGTGACTTCCCGGCAAGAATTGCGTCTGCAGGAGGAGTGGGTTCTCCCTGTCGGCGGACTGTCGTTCGCGCCCGACGGTGAAGCGATCGCGTTGTTCCTGGCGCGGGCGCGGCAGGCGCGGGCCACCTTTTCACCGGAGGAGGAGCGGGCGGATCTCGAGCGCATCTGCGCGATGGTCGAAGGTTATCCCTTGGCGCTGGAACTGGCTGCGGCCTGGACGAGCGCACTCTCCTGCCGGGACATCGCCGACGAAATCGAACGGGATCTGGGCTTCCTCGCCAGCCGGCAGCGTAACGTGCCCCGGCGGCATATGAGCATGCAGGCCGTATTCGACCAATCCTGGTCCCGGCTCAATGAGGAGGAGCGCCGTGTGTTGCGCCAACTCTCAGTATTTCCGGGCGGATGCGGACTCGACGCGGCCCGGCAAGTGGCCGCCGCCGGCCCGCGCGTCCTGGCGGCGTTGACGAGCGTTTCTCTGCTGCGTCACACGACGGCCGGCCGCTATGAGCTGCACGAATTGCTGCGCCAGTATGCGGCGGAGCGATTGGCGGCGTCGCCGGAAGAACGGGAAATGACGCTGAACCGGCACGCAACGTACTATCTGGCGCTCCTGCCTGCCCAACTCACGGCCATGCAGGGAAGCCGCCAGAAAGAGGCTGCAGACACACTCAGCGTCGACTTTCAAAATATTCTCGCCGGCTGGCGCCGGGCCGTCGCGCAGGAAAGTGATTTGGGACTGCTCGACGCTGTGGAACCGCTGGTGCACTACTGTGAATTGACCGGCCGGTTTCGGGACGGACTGGGCATGTTCGAGCTTGCCCTGACGCGCACCGGCCCTGGCACTTCAGATCGGGATCAATCTGACATTGATGATGCACAGGCGCGTTTTGTGGCCCAGATGCAGACGGGCAAGGGAATGTGCCTGCTCCGTTTAGGGCGATTTGCCGAGGCCGAAGCGGTGCTGGAGGAGGCGGTCAGCAGCCATCGCGCTCTGGGGGCTGATGCAGTGAAGGCCCTGGCTTTTGCCCTCCACTGGCAGGGTCATGCCGCATTTTTCCAGGGCCGCTATGAGACGGGCAAGCGGATCTGGTTGGAGAGCCTCGATTGCCATCAAGCCCTTGGGGATACCTGGGGCACGGGCGCCACGTCTCACATGTTGGCGAATGCACACATTTATCAAGGGGCGTTAGACGAAGGGGAGACGTATCTCACGCTGAGCGAAGAGAATTTGGCGGCGGTGGGCGATCGGCGGCTGCTGGCATTTTGTCTCACGGGTCGCGGCCACATCGCCTATCAGCGGGGCGAGTATGCTCGGGCCAAGCGTGACTGGCTTGACACCTTGCCCATCCGACGGGCGCTGCAAGACCCGTGGAGCATCGGTTACTCGACCCGCGATCTGGGCTATGCTGCCATTGCCCAGGGAGACTTGCCCCAGGCCCGGGCCTATCTTGAAGAATCCCTGGCGCTGTTTGAAGAAATCGGCGCCCACGGCAACAGCGTCTTCCCCCTGGACGCCCTGGGGGTCCTGGCCCGCATCGAGGGCGATTATGCCCAGGCGACAGCATTGCATCGCCGGGCCATGGCCATCAGTGAAGAAATTCGGGAGCGGCGAGGCCAGGCCCTCTGTCTCTACAATTTGGGCTATTTGGCGACACTGCAGGGCGATCCGGCCGGGGCCGAGGAGTTGCTGCGCACGGCGCTGCAAATCTATGCCGACATCGGGCACCGGCTCGGCATCGGTGCTGCGTCCGGCCGGCTGGGCGCCGTAGTCGGCCGGGATCGGAACCGCCTTGGCGAAGCAGCCACGTACTTCTCCCAAGCGCTGGACATTGCCGAGGAGATCGGAACGGATCCCCTTGCTCTGGACGTGCTGCTGGGCATGGCTGCCGTACTGGGCGCAAGCAGCCCAAACGATGAGCAGGAAGAGCTGCGAAGAAACCTGCTTGCCCTCATCGGCGCCCATGGGGCAAGCACCCATGAAATGCAGCGCGAGGCCGAGCGGTTGCTGGATGAGACGATCGAGACGGCGGCGACGGCAGGACAGGTCGAACTGGCAGATGCCGTGACGGCCGCGCGCCGCCAGCTGGCCGCGTGGCAGGCGGGCGCGGCTGAGACGGTCTCGCCCATGGCCGCGCGTGAAGATGCCCGACTCCCGGATTGGCTTGAGCCCCTCACCGACCGGGAGACCGAGGTGCTGCAGCTGATCGAGCAAGGCCTGTCCAACCGGGAAATCGCTGAACAACTGGTAATCACCGTGGGCACGGTCAAGTGGTACACCAGCCAGATTTACGACAAGCTGGGGGCGCAGAATCGCAGTGAAGCGGCCCATATTGCGCGCCAGTTTGGTCTTCTCCCCTAACCCTCCCCAACCCCTCCCAGCCCAAAACCCTAACTCCACAACCTAACCTTTGCCAGGTGACCACTGCCCGGTTGGGTCTTCATAATGGACTCAGTGACGGGGAAGCACGCCAGGCCCTGTCAACCGGCACAAACCAGTGATTTATCGGCGGCAACGTCGTGATGGGCACAGTGCCGGTTCGAAAAAGGGTGCCCATAATCGTTTGAATAGGCAAAGGAGATCGATCATGAAACAGCGAAACATACTGAAGCAGGCTATCCTTCGGCGTATCACGCCTTCCTGTCAAGGGGGCGGTAGCGGTTGCTGGTCTGGCTTGCGCCATGGGGTTCGCCTGAGCGTGACGTGCGCATTGCTGTTGACGCTGCTCCTGGCCGCCCGCCCGGCCTTCGCTCAAGCGGACGGCCCCTGCGGCGCCACGCTGGACCCGGCCGCTGCCCAGGCGTGCGCGCAGTTCCATGACTATCTCCAGGAACTGGTCGAGCGCTGGGCCGCCGCTCCATCCGTGACCATCCCCGAGTCGAGCATGACGACCGGCGCGGCAGGGTACGCTCACGAGTGGGATGCCAACCCCGTGGCCTACATCCCTGAGTCGACGATGAAGGTTGGCGCGGACGGATACGCCCACGAATGGGATGCCAACCCCGTGGCCTACATCCCCGAGTCGACCATGACGGTTCCGTTGGAGGAGTTGTTTGGCGAAGAATACGCGCAAGTCGAACAGC
>CAYZLP010000677.1:0-3449 GCA_964478635.1 uncultured Caldilineaceae bacterium | reverse complement strand
ATGCGCCAAGCAATTGGCCACGATCGCCTTCAATTCATCGGGCATATTCTGAGCCAGGGGATCGCACATCTGAATCGGTCGTGCCAACTCATCGCTCCGCTGACCTAACAACCGGTCCAGATTCTCTCCGGCGTGGCGGCGTCCGGTGAAGAATAGCGCGATCTGCCTGCCCTCACACGTCGACACGATACCGGTGGTGTACATGCCGCAACGTTGCGTTCCGTCCTTGTTGAAGACGATCTCATCCGTCTCTTCCCGGAACGCTTTTTTCGCCGCACGCTTGCCCATCCAGTCAAGGATTTTGGCCGTCGTGTCGTCGTTGTACACGATGTCGCCCGAAGCCGCTTGACGCTGCAGTTCTTCGAGAATCACTCGCAGCGGCTTGGCTGCGTCATCGACGAGCCGCCATTGGTTCGAGGCCGGCAGCGGAATACCGAAGTTCCCCTGCAGGCCTTCCAATCGGTTGAAGGGCAGGCCACTTCCGTATTTCAACAAGGCAATGATGACCGGCACCGTAATATCGTACTCTCTCTGCTTGCGGATGCCTTCGGGCGGCGGGGCGGTGAAGATAGTCCCGCAGAGGTTGCAACGCACCCTTGCACACTCGTAGATTTTAGCATCAACCGGCGCTTGTCCCGTAAAGCGGAGAAAGACTGCTGGCGGCATCGCATACACCTTGCCCTTGGCGCAGTCGGGGCAAGGGTCACCTGGTTGTAGAGATTCCAGCGGGGTAGCGATCCGCTCGGCGCCCGTGTAAGCATCGACCCCGTTGCGGCCATGACCTCGAGGCGACGGTGACGCGGTTTCGTCCGAGAGGCCGTCATCCGTCGATTTGTCTGCGTCGTTCGCGTCCGAACGGTCATCGTCCGAACGGCTCTCGTCGGATGAGCCTGGTGAATCCGAATTCGCCGAGTCGCCCAGCACGGCATCGGTCTTCTCGGTGCTCGAACCGAACACCAACTTGTTCAGGCGGCCGATGCTGAACGCCTTTTCTCGGATGATATCTTCCAGATAGTTGAGCGACTCGAGGGCGCTCACAACGGTGTTCGCGTCTTCGCGGCAAAGGGAGCTTGCCAACACGCGTTGCTGGAGTTCTTCTCTGGCCTTCGTGTCCAGTTCGATGATTTTGGGATGGTTCTTCGGCATCCTGGTTGCCTCGTCCGGTGTTCCCTAACACCAACTCAAGATCCGTCGCCGCAAGTGTCCTCGTTATCGGGGCTGTCAGCTTCGCGTAATGGTTGACCATTCGGCTCGTTGCCTGCTTCGTCCGCCAGCGTCTCGCTTTCGGTGAAGCCCATCACCTCCTTCAGACGCTCGACGGTCATTCCCTTCTGGCGCAGCAGGTCCGGAAGCTGATAACGAAACTCCACGATCTCTGCGAGCACCGGGTAGTCCTCCGGCAGAAGCTGATCGTTATCGAAGCGTTCCCGCAAGGCCTTCAATTGCGTGCGATTCGGCAGAGAGAACTGCGGCTGTCGGCGCCCTTCCGCCGGCTTGGGCTCCTGGGCAGGTGGCGTCCGTTGCGCCCGTTTCTTTCGATGCGATCGCTTCTTGCGCGATGAGGTCCTACGTCGCTTCAACAGTCTGGCTCCTTCAGCAGGCGCTGTCGGAATCGCTTCACCAGGGCGTAGCCCAACACCAGCTTCACCGGCCGGTTGGCCTGCCGTGTCGGACAACGATGCCCACGCCCGCTTGTGGTACCAAGGACGATCCAGTTGGCCGCACGATAGCAGCTCCCCCGGTGACGGGAGGGATCCACGAACGTCTCCGCGAAGTAGACGCCGTGGTGATACAACTGCTCCCAATCCGCCGAAAGCCGACGCACCATCCGGCCCAGAACATGGGAAGCCAAGTGGGGTACCCGAATCCACGGCGGAATCAGGAAGCGGCTGTTGTACGCCAGCAGATGCCGGTTCCTGCGCCGCGTATCGCTCGACCAACCAAGGAACCGATCGCGGCAGGTAAGCCCGTGCGCGGCAGACGACCAGGCCAACGCGGCCACGACCCGCTCGCCGCTATAGACCAGATACTTCAGCTGCTCACCGACCGGTTGGGTGTAGCCCAGGTAGTGATGCTGCTGGAGCAGACTATTGAACAGCGGCTCCTGCGACGTACGCCGGACCTGTTCAAAACGCAGCGGTTCTAGCGTCTTCAACGATCCTTGCACGGGCCGGCGGTCCACGTCCACAGCCGCTGGTCGCGCACGCTTGATCAGGGGATTGGGAGGAGTGCATTGCCGCGGGGGCAACTCGATGTGCCCCGCTCGATGCAAGGTCAACATGAGACCACGGCAGACCATATCCCGCGGATGCCCGTTGGGCTGTACCCAGTTCCAGGCTTCGCAAAGCTTGACCGACAAGGCACGCCGGCTGAGCGTGGGATGAGCCGCCACCAACTGCCGGATGAAGCTTACATCCTCGTCGGTGATCACGCGCCCCCGGTATCGTAATTTCACGCTCATGGCCCGCAAGATAACAGGCCGGCGACTGGAACGCAAGCCCCGTCATGAAATTTCCGCGCTACTTTTTTCGAGCGTCAATGGGCCGGATTTACACGCCGCCATTCGGGCGCCGCTTGGGTGTTGGCCGGATTGCCCGCCGACAGCAGCACCTGCAATTGGTGGGCGGCCAACTTCTTACCGGCCTCGTTGCCAGCGGCCGGCCACCAACGAAACTTCCCCTCCGAAAGACGCTTGTGGCAGACCCAAAAACCTTGGCCATCGTAGACCAACGCTTTGATGGCCGTCGCTCGACGGTTGCGGAACACGAACACACAACCGCTGAACGGATCCTGTTGCAGCGTCTCCTTGCAGAGCCGCGCCAAGCCGTCGATTCCCTTGCGGAAATCCGCAGGCTCCACAGCCACCAGGATCCGCATTTGAGGCGTGATCTGGATCATGGCTCCAGCCCTCGGAAGCTGTGGCACAAGGCGGCCAGATCAGAAGTCTCGACGCCCCTGAGGTGAATCCGCATCTTCGCCCCGGCACCGTCCTCCAGTTCCACCGTGCATTCGCGAGACGCCGCCGCTGCCGGCACGGCCAACTCGACGAACGCCGCCGAAGGCCCACCCTCGCTTCCACGGAGGCGGGCAGTCAGATTCTCTTCGAGGCGTCTCTTCAGCGACTTGTAATCGAGTCGCAATACCTTGGCCGTCCGGCAGATCCCGCAAGATTCCGCCGCCTTCACCGCCGCCGCCCACAGCGAATCAGGAATCCGCGTCCCCATCGGCCGCTTCTGCCGCCAACGCTCGAACCGCTGGCGGGTCTTTTCCAATCCGCCCGGCAATTCCGAATTCTTTCTCCTCTTCATCGGCTGTCCTCCGCAAGTTACTGCTTCGACAGCCAATCATATCCCACCCCCAGAAAACATTCATACACGCTTGCGGCAAGGACACCAACGAACCTAACAAGGGGCGTTTGGCTGTTTGGCTGGACCTGAAGACGGAGGGCA
>CAYZLP010000676.1:0-3453 GCA_964478635.1 uncultured Caldilineaceae bacterium | reverse complement strand
TCACCGCCCTGTTGGAGACGCTGGAGCGGGGAGAAGAGGTGCTCTCACTGGCGGAATCACCGCTGGGCTCCTTTAACCTCGACTTCTTGTCGCCAGGGACAGGGGCGCCGGTCTTGCCCGAACGAGTGCGCCAGGCATTTGCCCAGGGACGTGGGTGGGTGCGGGATCTGCAAGGCGCGCTCTGGATTGATCTTGATGCGACCCCCGACCCACGATCGATGCCCGACTATCTGCCCGTAACGAAGGGGAGCCCCCACATACCGGCTGGGGCCGGTGGTGGACAAGAAGGGGAAATCCTCTGCCATTTTGCCATCGGCACGGACGAGCTGGACGATCTCGAAATAGAAGTGGCCGGGACGCGTCAAGGCGAGACGAATCTATGCACGATTGCAGTCACGGCCAGCGTACCCAGCCGCTGGCCCGATATCGGCGGCGTGGAGGTAGCGGTCGTTATCGGTTCGGAAGTCCGCCGTTGCGAGACAGGGTGGGATGATCGCACGGTTTTTGAGAATATCCCGGTTTTGGAGCTGCCTCATACCTACGTGCGGCTTTCAGCCGGTTGACGTGCCGTCATGGCCTGACGGCTGCTCGGGAGCGACGCCTGCCATGTCGTCTCCCATCAGCACGAAAGGCGCCCAGAAGTAAGGGTGGGCAAAGACCGGTTCGTGGGATGCTCCGGGCGGCAGGGGAACGTTTTCGAAGCCCAGCTCCTTCAGGCGCGAGGCTGCTGCAGCTTTCGAGAGTTGGCGCAGGTATTTTTGAGCATCGCACAGGGCGGCAGCTTTGGCGAGACCGTTCCGCAAGCTGGTGTAAAAATCCACCATGAAGAGGATGGTCGATACTTCGTCGACCGGCCACAGCGTCACCATGACGGAGGAGGTCCCGGCATAGAGAAAAGCCCGCACGAGACCGATCAACTCTTCGCCGCGCAAGATCCGGCCACGGCCGCTCTCGCACGCGCTGAGGGTAACCAGATCGGCATGCAGGCGCAATCTGTCCAGGATGTCGGCGGCATAGAGCGGTCCGTCCGCCAACAGCAGGTGCGAAGCCAGCGGTGCTTCTGCATTGAAGTGCCCGTGACAGGAGAGGTGAAGTCTGCGGGCGCCGGGGGCCGCTTGGAACAGCCTTTCGCTGGTGGCTGCCTGGTCCAGGAAAGCGGCGCCCTCAAAAAGGTGGGCCACGGCGACTGCTTCCGCGTGCGCATAGCGCAGATTCTCGGCGCCGTAGCCCAGGGCAACGCAATCGGGGCCGGTTTCCGGGGGCGGCTGCCGGCAATGTTCCAACAGGAGAGTGGCACTGGGCGCATAGAGGATCTCGAAGGCATCACCGAGCACCGTTCCCGCATCCGTCCCGTCTGCATACGGCAGCGCGCTGAAGGGCACAAAATGCAGCTGTCCCGCCGGCAAGATGATGAGGCGATCCATTCCCTGCAGTTCATGGGCCAGAGGCGCAACCAGGCGGGCCGCAAGTGGGTCCAGTATCCATGGCCGGAGCAACCGCCCCTTCAGGGTCGGTGTCATGCGGCTGAGATGGCCCTGATGATCAAAGGCGCGCTCGAGTTCCTTTGCCGTGAGCGTCAGTCTGTATACGGAATGCCTGTCGGCCGTGATGACAAATGCCACAAGTGCGGCGCCCGCATCGAAATAGGCCAGTAGAGCCGTCCCCTGGGGAAGCCCTGCTTGAACTGCGGCATGGGTGAGTGGCGTCACCTGCTGCAGATCGCTGTAGATAGGATCAAAGAGACGAAGACGGCGCTGAACGTCGGCCAGTTCTGCTTCCAGTGTACGGATATTTTCGAGATTTGCTGGCGGTGTTGGGGACAATGAACCGTATAGGGCTTGAATTTGTGTTCGCAGGGCCTGTTCCTGCACCACCAGCGCCCGGGGCGTCGCTGCATCCCGGCGCACCGGATGGCTTGACAGCAACTCGAGGAAGGTTCGAGACCTGGCCCGTTCGGTCATGTCGAAGGCATGGCCCTGCTCTCCCCCCTTGATGAGCAAATCGACCAGTGCCGCATAGGTGGCGGCAACCGTTGTAAAGAAGCCCGTCCGCCCCTCTTCCGAGGAGACGCCGGTGCGTAGCTGCTCGATCAGTTCAACAGCCCGCATGTAGTGCGCGCGAGCGCTGACGTATTCGTTCCGATCGGCATGGAGCCGGGCCAGATTGCGCAGAACATCGATCTCTTCGTAGACGTTGCCGAATTCTCGCACCAGCTCCAGGGCCCGGGTGTACATGGTGAGGGCCTCTGCCCAACCCCGGGCGCCCTGTTTGTGGTAGGTTTCGCCAAGATTGTTGAAGGTGAGGCCCATGCCGTGGCGATCGTCCAGGGCTTCGCAGCAGACAAGATCCTGCTCGAAGCAGGCGAGAGCCTCCTGCCACTCTTGTAAGTAGGAGTGGAGCACGCCCAACGCACTCCAGACGGAGCCGGTTAGCCATGTGAGGTGCTGGGACGATCTGGCGTCCTCTTGCTGTGACAGGAGAGTCAGAGCGCTGCGGCAATGCTCGACGCCGCGGGGCAGCAGCGCTTCGCTGAGGTCGCCGCCGGCATACCCTTTACAGTAGCAGACGGCGAGTTGGCGCCGGGCCTTGGCGGCTTCCAGCGGTTGATCCGTCGCTTCGGAAATCTGCAAGAGCTGTTCGTAAGCGTCAATGGCCTGTTGCCAACGCCCCTGGATGAGATAGGTGCGGCCGAGGGCATAGAGAACCCGGGCATGCATGGCCGGCGCCAGTGGGGATTCGAGCATGCCGCTGAAAATTCGTTCGGCCGCAGCCCAATCCCGGCTCTCTTCAAAGGCCAGAATGCCCCGGCAATACCGGGCCCAGTGCCGGGCATGGGGGTCAGTGGATGCGGTTTCTTCCAGCTGTGTCAGGAGGCTGTGGCCAAGGGCCAATTTTCTGAGATTGACGGCCTGGAAAAACTCTGTGACCAGATTGTCGACGGGTAAGGATTCTGCCATGATACGCCGTTTTTGTTTGTTCGCCGCCAGCTTCGCGCTTTTCGCTGCACTCTTCTCTTATTCTAGCGTCTTGGCCCAGTCCGGTCCAGACGCGGGAACGGCGTCCACGGACCATGCATCCGGCGGATTGGCTCCTTTCTTCTATCTGGTACCCACGGAAGATGGCACAGAGCTTTTGGTCAGCGCCGGCTTCGATCAGGACCCGGCGAGCGTGCTTTACGCCAGCGTCGACTTTGGCGATTCGAGCCACAAAGAGGGCTGGTCCAGTCACAAAGAGGGGTGGACCATGACATATTCCGATACGGTGCAGTCCTACCTGACCACCATCCCCGGCTTTGCGCCGACCCGCTCGCAAGAGGGCCGGGTCAGCATCACGTCCACTGCCGGCCTGGCCACGAACGCCATCGAATTCGCCCGCATCTACCTGGCCAATGACCGCCCCCAGACAGTGCGCTCTCCCGACGGCAATCTGGAACTTCAGTTTCCCGGGGCTGAC
>CAYZLP010000675.1:0-3458 GCA_964478635.1 uncultured Caldilineaceae bacterium | reverse complement strand
CAGGACAATGACTGCGCCGATGCCGGTGACGCAGCCGCGGGCGCGGCGGTGCGTGGGGTTGGCGGCGGGTGTGGACTTTGACGGTTGGCGGCGGGGCATGCGGGTTACTTTCTTGCGGCGCTGCGCTAGAAATTCGGGTGCTGGCGGCGGTCTGCAGGCTGCCGCGGCCAGCATAGATGAGCCGGCGGAACGGGTTCCTTTAGTGTGTTACAGTACAGGGCAAGTTGGCCTGGTTCAAGGAATCCTCGCCCTGTTTTTGCGGACCGGTGTCGCGGGGGAGTTACCAGGTTTATCGTAAGGTTGATGGGGATTCCTTCGAAGAAGGAGGCGTCGTAGAGACGTTGCACTGCAACGTCTCTACGACGCCATTGCGGTGTGTTCGGAAGATGTGTCAGTCCAGATGACCCTAAAAACCCAATTGATGACAACCCTCCCCGGAAGCATGCGCGCGTAGTGAATGACCGAAGCGCATCCCCCCTCACCGGCAGAACAAGACCGGCACGGACTCAGTTCGGCGTAGGATTTCGTCGACTGCGCTGCCGGCCATCGCTTCGCGCAGGGGGCCCCGGCGATAGCTGCCCATGATCAGCAGGTCGGCTTGACTGGCATCCAGGGCATGGGTCAAGGCCGCGGCCACTGAGGCCCGGCTGTTGGAGCCGGCGCCCAGGGTGACGACGGCATGGGGCACTCCGGCGGCCAGCAGGTAGTCGACTGCTTCGTACAAGGTGTTGGTCGTCACGCCCCGGGCACCGACTACGCCGGTCAGGGTCAGGCGCAGATTCCAGCGATCGGCCAGGTACGCGGCGACGAAGAGGGCTTCCTGCGCCTTGGGACTGCCGTCATAGGCAAGCAGCGCATGGGAGAAGTCTATCGCTTGATCCGGGACGACCAGGACTGGGTTGGGCGTGCGATGGAGGAGCGCGCGCAGGCCGTTGCCGAGCCGGGCCAGGCTCGAGTCGCCAGGGGGATGGTTCAGGGGCAGGACCGTCAGGTCAAACCAGCGCGCGCGGTTGACCAGCTTGTCTTCCACGGTCCCCTGCTCGATGCTGAGGCGGCCGGGTACGCCGCTGCGCACCCGGCGGCGGTCGAACTCATCCCGCAACGCCCGGGCCCGGGTATCGGCGGTCTGCACCGCCAGGGCCACGACGTGCAGGCCATGGACGCGACCTTCCTCCCGCAGGGCGATCCGCCAGGCCTGTTCGACGGCTTCCCAGCCGCGGTCCGTGCCGTCGACCCCCGCCAGGATGCTGGAAAAGAGGCGATCGTCCCGGTGGGTCTGGCGCCAGTGATCCCGCCAGCGCCCCGGTTCAGGTCCGCCTTCCAGCAGGCCGGGCAGCAGTTGCTCGCGCAGGCGCTGCCCGGCCCGCTCCAGCACGTACGCGGGCGCGGGGCTATAGCGCTCCACAAACTTGGCCAGGGCAAGCTGGGCGTCCGGCTGCCAGCCCAACACTTCTTCCACCTCACTGCGGTAGCGGATCAGCCAGGCGTAGAGATCGGCGGCAGTCCGGTCTGGGAACGCACGCAGCACGCCGGCCCGCTCGATCTCTCCGATGACGGGCAGATAAACGTTATCGCACCAGTCGATCGCGACGGCGACCAGGTCAGATTTCTGCAAGGGTTGGTCTTCCCCGGGGCCGGCGCCGACTGGACGCTCCAGTTGCTGGATGTCATGGAGAAAATCGACGTACCGACCGGGCGCGGTGACGGTGAAATCCACGTCGGGGCGCGTCTGGTCGAGTTCGGTGGCCTCGAAAAACTGGGCCAGTTCGGCTTTGACCAGGATATCGTCCAGGTCGTCATCGGGGCTGAGGCCAACCCGGGTTTTGATAGGCGTGACGTACGCTTCGATGTGGCTCACGCCCCGATCGCGCGCCACGGAAACGCGGTGGTTACCGTCCAGCACGAAGTAGGCATCGCCCACCTGGTAGACCTGGATCGGCGGCAGCTTGCCTTCGCCAAAGGCCAATTCGATATTGGCCCACCGGGAGCCCGATTGGCTTTTGCGCGGCAGGAACGAGCGGGTGAAGTCATGGTAACGCCCCACGCTACCGACGATGGCATCGACCGGAATCTCCTGCAGTTGCGCCTTGTCACCAACTGTGCCCTTGATCTGGCGGCGCACCTCCTCGAAGGGCAAGAGATTGGCCGACTGCCGGCGCAGCTTCGCCGCAATCTGCTCCAGGTCGGCCCGGGCCCGCGCGGCCTGAAAGTGACGCAATGCGCGGCCAAAGGCCGGCCCCGCCGGTTCCGTCATGCAGACGACTCCTGCCGGCGTCCGTCCGCCGGGCTTTCCTGCCAGTCGTCCCAATCGATGGCGTATTCCTGTGTGGGGTGAAGGCAGACCAGTTCGATGAGATGGCCGTCTGGATCGTAGACGTAGGTCTGGATGGCGCCGTCGCCCCGGTTGCGGGGACCGTAGGCAATCGGCACGCTGTGCTGCGCGAGGGCGTTCACCGCGGCATCCACGTCATTGATGGCCAGACAGAAATGGCGCGCGTAGGTCAAATTGCGCAGCGCATTCGGCGTATTGGCGGCATCGCCCGCGTCTTGCGTCGCGTCCGGCCGGTGGATGAGGTGAATCTCGGCGCTGCCCTTGACGAACCAGGCGCCGCCAAAGCGAAAGTTGGTCGGCCGGAACTCTTCCTCCATGCCCAGCACTTGGCCATAGAAATGGCGGGCGGCCTCAAGATCGTCGACGACGATGCTTACGTGGTGCAGTGCGGTGACTTCGAGCATGTTGTTTGGTTCCCCTATTCGTGATGGCGTGCTCTGTGTTGCCGGTGCGGGTCCGCCTTCGACAGGCTCAGGCTGCGGTGGACACGCGTTTCCGGGCGGGTTCGCCTTCGACAGGCTCAGGCTGCGGTGGACACGAGCTTTCGGGCGGGTCCGCCTTCGACAGGCTCAGGCTGCGGTGGGCACGAACTTTCGGGCGGGTCTGCCTTCGACAGGTTCAGGCTGCGAGGGCGGACGTTGCCACCGCGCAAGCTATGCGATGCCCAGCGCGGCCTTCACTTCGCGCACCAAGGCGCTGGCATTGGGCGCGTAGCCGTCAGCGCCTACCATTTTAGCATACTCGGCCGTCACGGGCGCGCCGCCGACGAAGATCTTAACGTCCTTGCGCAGATTGGCTTCTTCCAATGCAGCAATGGTCGGCTTGAACATGGGAATCGTCGTCGTGAGAAAGGCACTCATGCCCAGAGCATCGGGCCGGTGTTCACGCACGGCTTCCACAAATTTCTCTTCCGGCACGTTGACACCCAGATCGATCACCTGGAAACCGGCGCCTTCCAGCATGATGTTGCAGAGATTCTTGCCGATGTCGTGCATGTCGCCGCGCACGGTGCCCATGACAAAGGTGCCGATGGGCTTGGCGCCGCTTTGGGCGATCAGGGGCTTGAGGATCTCCATGGCCCCGCTCATGGCCGTGGCCGAGATGAGCATTTCGGGCACGAAGTACG
>CAYZLP010000674.1:0-3466 GCA_964478635.1 uncultured Caldilineaceae bacterium | reverse complement strand
TTCTCATAGTCTCCTCCCGCATGTGTGAGCAGTGATGTGTATGATGTTGGGCGGTGACCCGGGTGATCTTACAAATGGACGTGCTACAAGACCTGTGGGTAGCACTGACCGAATGCAAAATCAACCGGACGCAATGCCAGTCGAACTGACTTGCCAGGGTTGGACTACGGGCTGGATTAGACCGGCAGCAAAAGCGGTGGGTTGGATGCCGATTCTGTGAGTCTCAGTGCAGCCGGTCGATACCGGTTTGTTAGAACATTTGCAACTATTCAGCCTCGGCCAAATAGAACGCGGATTGAGCGGATTAGGCGGATTCCCGCTGATCGATCTCGACGAAGATCCGCGCAGATTCGGTCAATCCGCCTAATCAGCGTTCCATTTTTGGCCTGGCTGTATAGATACGAACATTGGCCGTTATTCTTCATCGGGACCGCGGATTCCTACTGAGGGTTTCGACGTCCCGGGTCAGATCTGTGGCTACTGCCGGGGGAAGGAGTAACAGCTGCGGGTGGGAGTGCTGGTGCAATAACGAATTGGTCAAGAATGTAACTACTTTACCCGACAAATGCGATTACGTCAACCTTCAATTTTATGGTAAATGTAGTCTTCAGGAAAATGATTGCGAAAATGCGCTATTATGCGACGGCTAACGCTCTGGGCAACGACACGTTCAGGGGATCTGCTTTTCCCAGCCGCGCCCCTGATAGGCCTCGGTGAAACCAACGGAATCGTAGAGCCGATTGGCAGGAATCATATCGCCCGTGCCGACGCAGACACCCCGCGCGCCCAGGGCGCGCAGGCGCAGGAGCCCCTCCTGCATGAGCGCCTTGGCCAACCCGCGCCGCAGGTGATTCGGGTGGGTGCAGACAGGTTCAAAGATCGCAAGACGGTTGTCGGGATCGTAGGCGATGCCGACATAGGCTGCCAGCGTGCCATCCGCTGCTTCCGCTACCAGATCCATGTCGGGACGAAAGGAGGGGGCCAGGCGCGCGAAGATTTGGATTTCCTGGGCGGTGTGCCAAGTACGGCGGAATGCCGCGTTGAGGAGGTCGGCAACTGCTTGGCTGTCGGCCAGACTCTGCCGCGAACGCGTCGTGCGCAAGGTGTAGCCCGGCGGGATCCGGGGCGTTGTGGGGGTGTGTCGGCCCAGGCGCAGGTAACGGGTGACGCCGCCCCAGGCGCATTCTACATAGCCACGCTCAGCCAGCAGGCGCCGGCGGCCGGCGTCATAATCGTTGACGAAGAGGGTCAAAGTCCGCGCGCCCTCTTCCCCGTCTGCCGCCAGATTCGCCTCGGCCCAGGCGATCATCTCTTCCTCCAGGTGTCGATAATCGGGGTGAACCTGGAGATGGGCGTTGCCCTGGCCCTCGGGATGAATGGCCGCAACCAGACGCTCGCCATCTTCCCAGAGCCGGATCCGCTGCCCAGCGCCCGCCGGCATTTCTCCTCGCGGATTGTGGAAGCGTGTGCCGTCCCAGCGCCGTACTTCCCAGTTGAAGCCCACGGGCGTAATGCTCACCGTGTCGATGAGCAGTCTGCGCACGCGCCAGAAATCTTTTTCATCGCGATACAAACGTGTAGAGATCATGTTTCTGCCGTCCGACGAGCGTAAAGCCCGAGCCCCACGAGCGAGAAAATGGCGATCATCAGCGTACCCTCAATGCCGGGGGAGAAGAGATATTCCACTCCCGGCGCGATCTCAAGCGCATCGGCCACGAGTACGGCAATGAAGGCGCCGCCCACCGTATGCATAAGCACGGCCGGCCAGACCGAAGCCGTGCGCAGGCGAATTTCACCGTACACGAGGGACGCCGCAACCGTGCCCAGCAGAAATCGCGTCACCACCATGGGCGGATCGTCTTCGGCCAGATAAGAAAGCACAAACCCCAAGTATGGAAGGTGCCAGGCGCCCCAGATCAGGCCGACGAGCACATGGGCGGCCAGGGCATCGATGCCCAGCAGGAATAGTTTGGGCGCCAGGTAGCCGCGCCAGGCAAATTCTTCGATGATGTTCTTGGGAAAGCCCGTGAGCAGCAACATGCCGAAGAGGGGCGCAAGTTCGCCCAAAGTCAGGCCGGCCAAGGTTACGCTGCCCGTCACCGCACCGGCGCCGATGACCATGAGCGCGGCCGCGGGATAGAGGAGGAGGCTGATGAGATACATGCTCAGGTTGCCCCGCAGGTGCAGGGGAAGGCCCAGATCCTGCCAGCCGTCGCCCGCAAACCCGCGCAACAGGAGAGAGACAATCAAGGGCGTACCCAGCCAGATGAGCATGCCGAGACCTTGCTCCGGCGCCGCGCCGTCTGCACCCGTTGCACCATCGATCCAGACGCCCACCCACCCGCAGAGCAAAGCGGCCACGCTAAAAATCGTCACATTGCGCACCGTACGCTTGCGCTCATCAATCCATTCGTCAGTCATCTCCTTGTCCCTTCCACTGCAGCATCGTGCGGGTTGATGGTAGCAGCATGCCATAGGACAGCGGCAATGACAACCGCCCTTCCCCCAGCGCCGACGCCGCCCGATCAGACCTTTGGTCCAAACGTCCTTTACGCTGAAGGCGAGTTTATGGGCGAACTGTTCATTTCTGGCGCCGTAGAGATCGACGCGGTCGGGCAATTGACCGTTCGGATCATCGATCAAGCCGGTGCCGAGCGGTACCAGGTCCAACGTACGCCTACCGAATAGCGCCGCCACACTTGGAATCAACAAACCCGATTTCGGGCAGAAACCGGGTTTGTGATCCGACGTTTATAGACCTGCTCTACGCAGACAACAGCAAAGTGTTACCGCCTACCGAACCAGCGGCATGAAAATCTGCACGCCGTCTTGCGGTCGGTCGGGCGCGTCGGGATCGTCGATGGCATCCGGTTTCGGACCGCAGTAACTCGACGGATCGCTGTCGCTCATCGTCGGGATGGTGACCGTACCCACATTGGTGTAGGCCCTGTACGGCGGCAGGAGGATACCGCCCTGAGTGCACACATTTTCGACAATGACCAAGCCCGGAATATTGGGCGGTGCAGTCAAATCGATTGCCGTGCCGACTTTCTGGTAAATCCACGTTTCACCGGGTTCCAAAACGGCGTCACCGTCTTGACCCCGGTCGATGATGTCGGTAACAGCTCCCTCTACCGAGTCGGTGACCGTGATGTCCGCTTCGGGGATGTCGATGGGTCCAATGTTGGTCACATGATAGGTCCAAGTAACCGTAAAGGTAGCCCTAATGACCGGTACGTCTACACCGTCCGGATCATTGGCGTCGGCCGGTGTCGTAGTATCACCGCCCTCCGTATATTTGATTATGCTAATCGCTGGCTCCTGCCGCGGATTGCAGTAACTGGATGGATCCTCTGCGCTCATGGACGGGATGGTGACCGTGCCGAGATTCGTATAGGCCGTGCTCGGTTCGTTGGCCGCGTTGCCCTGGGTACAGACGTCAGGCACGAGGACGAGGCCGGGATCG
>CAYZLP010000673.1:0-3473 GCA_964478635.1 uncultured Caldilineaceae bacterium | reverse complement strand
GACGTGGCGCTCATGGCCGACTCGACTTCCCGATGGGCGGAGGCCCTGCGGGAAATCTCCGGCCGCTTGGAGGAGATGCCGGCGGAAGAGGGCTTTCCCGCCTATCTGCCTTCCCGCCTGGCCGCCTTCTACGAACGGGCCGGTCGGGTGTGCACCTTGGGCGGCCGCGTCGGCTCCGTTACGGTCATTGGCGCGGTTTCACCGCCGGGCGGCGACTTCTCCGAACCGGTCACCCAGCATACCCAGCGCTTCACCCGCTGTTTCTGGGGCCTGGACCGAAATCTGGCCAGCGCCCGCCGTTTTCCAGCGATCAACTGGCAGTCAAGTTACAGCTTTTATGTCGACTCGATAACGCCCTGGTGGCAGCATGAAACCGACTCTGCTTGGGGGGAACTCCGCCGAGCTGCGGCCGATCTCCTGGAGGAGGAAGCGCGCCTGCAGCAGATTGTGCGCCTTGTCGGAGCCGATTCCCTGCCGGACCGCCAGCGTTGGATACTGGATGCCGCGAGGCTGTTGACCCAGGGCTTTCTCCAGCAAAATGCTCTGCACCCGGTCGATGCGTACACCGTGCCGGCCAAGCAGGCGGCCCTCCTGCGCCTCTTCGTAGATGTCTATCAAACCGGAGCGGAAGTCGTCAAGCGCGGCGCACCGGTCCTGGAATTGCGCCGGGTCATTGATGCGCCAGCTCTCATTCGGCTCAAGGAAGAGGTGGCGAATGACAATGTGGATCACATTGAAACGGTGCGCAGCAATCTTTGCGCCAAGATAGACCAGGTAGGCGCAGATTATGGAGGGATCCGGTGAGCAAAGCGTCGGCAATGGCGTACGATTATGTGGGCGCCGACCGCATTGAAGGCCCCATTGTGGTGGTGGAAGGCAGCGTGGGCGCAGCCTTTGGGGAAATGGTCGAGGTCATCGGCCGGGACGGCGAAGTACGGGTCGGCCGGGTCCTCGATACCAGCCGGGAGCGGGCCGTGGTCGAACTCTGGCGCCCCAGCGTCGGATTGCGTGCAAGTGGCGTTCATGTACGCTTTCGGGGCAGACCCTTTCAGGCTGCGGTAGCCCGGGAAATGCTGGGGCGGGTATTCGACGGGCTGGGCAACCCGCGCGATGATCTGCCGCCGCCCCTGGCCGAGAAGCGTCTGGATGTCAATGGGGCAGCCATCAATCCCGTGGCCCGGCGCTACCCCCATGATTTCATCCAGACGGGCATCTCCGCGATCGACGGCATGAATACCCTGGTGCGCGGGCAGAAGCTGCCCATCTTTTCCGGTGCGGGCCTGCCCCATAACGAACTGGCGGCTCAAATCGCCCGGCAGGCGCGGCTGGCCGAAGAGGCGGAACAGTTTGCCATCGTCTTCGTGGCCCTGGGCGCAACCCACGACACGGCCAGCTTCTTTTTCGACAGCTTCTCCCAAAGTGGCGCCCTCAGCCAGACGGCCCTCTTTCTGAACCTGGCGGATGACTCGCCGGTCGAGCGCATCATCACGCCCCGGGTCGGCCTGAGCCTGGCTGAGTTTCTGGCGTTCGAACACGACTACCACGTGCTGGTGATCCTGACGGACATGACCAACTATGCCGAAGCCCTGCGCGAACTGGCCGGTCGCCGCAACGAGGTACCAAGCCGCAAGGCCTATCCCGGCTATCTCTACAGCGATCTGGCCTCGCTCTATGAACGCTGCGGCCGGGTGACGGGGTGCGCCGGATCCGTCACGCAACTGCCGATCCTCACCATGCCCAACGACGACATCACCCATCCGGTGCCGGACTTGACCGGCTACATTACCGAAGGACAAATCGTGCTCAGCCGGGAATTGCACCGCCAGGGCGCGTATCCGCCCATCGATGTTTTGCCCAGCCTCTCCCGCCTCATGAAGGATGGGATCGGGGAGGGACTGACGCGCGCGGATCACCCCCAACTGGCCAATCAGCTTTACGCCTCCTATGCCCGGGTACAGCAAGTTCAATCGTTGGCTGCCATCATCGGGCAGGAAGCGCTGTCGAGCGTTGACTCAGCCTATCTTGAATTTGGGCGTGACTTCGAGGAACGGTTTGTCGCGCAGAAAGAGGACGAAAACCGTCCGATTGCCGAGACCCTGGAGTTGGCCTGGAGCGTGCTGTCCCATCTTCCCGTGTCCGAGTTGACTCGGCTTGAACCCGCGGCGATTCAGGCGCACCTGACGCATCCCGAGGGCAAACATGAGTGAGATCCGCAAAATGCCGCCTACCCACAGCGCCCTGTTGGAACTGCGGCGAAACTTGAAACAGGCGCAGCAGGGGCGCCAACTCCTGAAGCGCAAACAGGAAGTCTTGAGCCACGAACTGCTGGGCCTGCTCGAAGATGCCGAGGAGGCCGAGAGTCAGATGCGCCAGCGCATCGACGCCGCGCTGACCGCGCTCAGCATGGCTCGGATGCGAATGGGTTCCGAACGGCTGCTTTGGACAAGCATGGCTCAGAGCGCCGAGATTCAGACCACCATCACCACGCAGACGATCATGGGCGTCGCCGTTCCCTTGGTCCAGGCGGATGTCCAAGCC
Source organism: uncultured Caldilineaceae bacterium (assembly GCA_964478635.1). Lineage (GTDB taxonomy): Bacteria > Chloroflexota > Anaerolineae > Caldilineales > Caldilineaceae > JAGRCP01. The sequence goes on along the minus strand of CAYZLP010000673.1, from coordinate 935 downwards.
AAGCCGCTCTCCTATGGTTTGGGTGAGACCAGCGTGACTCTGGATGAAGCACGCTTGCGCTGGATCGAGGTTGCGGAGCACCTGGCGCACTGGGTGGAGACAGTGACGACGGTCTGGCGTCTGGCCCAAGAGTTACAGCGCACGCGCCGCCGGGTGAATGCCCTGGAGTATGTCTTAATCCCCCATTATGAGGGCGCCATTGCCCACATTCAGTCCGTGTTGGAAGAGCAAGAACGGGAAGCCTTCATACGGGCCAAACGGGTCAAAGCCAAGCGTGCGGCCGAGGAGGAGCAGGGGGAAGGAGGAGCAGGGGAATGAATGAACAGCTGTTTCGCCACATCTTGGTCCCGACGGACGGCTCGGAAAACTCAATCGCGGCGGCACGAGTCGCCTTGCACATCGCGCGGGCGCTCTCCTCCCAGGTTACGCTGCTGTACGTGGTCGACACAACCGTGCTCAGCGAGGTGCTACGCTACGCGGATCATTCGCCGGCGGACACCCACCAGGAATTTCGCCGCAGCGGCCGCCAGTATCTCCACTATCTGGAACGCCTGGCCCAGGAGGAAGGGGTGCTCGTCCAGCGAGAGATTCGGGAAGGGGAACCGCATGAAGAGATCGTCGCGACCGCCGACGGCGTGGGTGCGGACCTCATCGTCATGGGTCATGTGGGGCGACGGGGTCCGCGCCGCATTCTCATCGGTTCCGTGACCGAACGGGTGCTGGAGTTTGCTCACTGTCCCGTTCTGGTGGTGAAGACTGCCGGCAAAATGGCTGGATTTTCGACGTGACTTCGCGCCCTCGGGGTCGCAGCTACGTCTGTATTTCAGGCGCCAGTCATGGACGAAAGTCGCGAGTCGACCGCTGCCCGGGCGGTCGACTTATCCTGGATCACAATCGCATGGAGGCGATAGGCAGCATATGCAAAAGTTGCAGCG
>CAYZLP010000672.1:0-3474 GCA_964478635.1 uncultured Caldilineaceae bacterium | reverse complement strand
CTGCCAGTGAGGCGCGACGTACTCGCTCTGGTGGGGGTCTGTGCTGGGGACGATCCAGGCATCGATGCCTTCCTGGACCAGGAGAGCCTGTAGCGCTTGAATTTTCGTTTTGGGAAGCATTCATCGACCCGTTGCCGCAGGGCGGCCGTTACATGAACAGAATGACAAAGGCAAGATTCTGGTAAACAAAGCACTGAGCATTCGACTGAACTCACGCCGAAGTCCGGATAATCCGCGTTCTATCAGACAGGCGGCTGATTAGCTTCCCGCCGAGATTGAATCATCCAAACGCATTACGTATTCAAGCACTATGGTGCGGATTGATCAACTCTCGAAGATCCGAATCGTGTCATGGGGAGGGGCGCCGCGGAAACATTCGAGAGAATTGGATGTCGTAACGCTAATCGTGACGATTTCGCGACGGCTGCCGCGTATCCTAAGACCATCAGGCGGCCGGAGCGAGACGATCCCCTTCGCCCACCGGTGAAGCAGCGATGCCATGCGCCGTGCCGCCCTTCGTATACTATCAATTTCCTGTACCCTTGAAGGAGGACACCATGCAAACCATTTTCGCGCGCATCCACAAAGGCTTGGCGCTGTTCATCTCCCTGGGCGTTTTGGCTCAGATGCTCCTGGCGGGAATTTGGCATGCGGGGGTCGTCAACACCCCTGATGCCCACGTCTTTTTCGGCCTCGCCCTGCTGGCTGCTTCATTGCTGGCCCTGATCACGGCGGCCGTCGCCCGTCTGCCGCGCCCGGTAATTCTGCGAACGGGACTGCTCTTTCTGCTCATCCTGGCCCAGCCGATTCTCATCGAGCAGCGCCGGGCCGGCCTCCCGATCTTGTCGTCGCTGCATACGCTCAACGCCGCCTTTATCGGCATGATGGCCGGCATGGTAGCGGCCATGGCAGGGGGCCAGACGAAGGCCCATGGCGATATGGAACTGACCGATCGCGCCATCACAGCGCCGGCCGGCGATTGATGTAAGGCAACCTAGTACGGAAAGGATACTCCCATGCAGGCCACATCTGTTTCTCCACGGCGGCACACACAGCCAGGTACGATCTTGCTTGGCCTGGGCGTCGTGACGGCCGTAGCGCTCTTCCTGCTGGTCATTGGACGCTTCGGAGTGCTCGGTAGTGTACTGCCCGCCGGCCCAGCCATGCCCCCGGCCGACATCGTGCTGACGGCCGAACAGATGCGCTTCGGCCAGGACGAGCTCCGGCTGCAGGTAGGGCAGACGGTAGCCGTCGTGCTAGACAATCGGGATCTCTACGGGCACAGCTTTGACGTGGATGGGTTGGGGGTTCACATAGCCATGCCGGCCAAGCAGGAGGTAATCGCGACCTTCACCGCCACCCGCCCAGGAATCTTCGAATTCTACTGCGGCGTACCGGGCCATACGGAAGCCGGCATGATCGGCAAGATCATTGTCGAGCCGTAACCACGCCGCTGTGCACAGGGATCTACGCTTGAGCAGCGCCGGCCTCAGCAGCCAGGCGTTGCTCAAGTTGGTCAAACTCCTCACGCGTCAAGCCGAAGACCAACTCGTCATAGTAGCGACCCTCGGTATAGATGTGCCGGCGCACGCGCCCCTCGGCCTGACAACCCAGACGTGTGGCGTGGTTGATCATGGGCTGATTGGTTTCGATGCAGCGGATGTTGTACTTCTGAAAACGCAGCTCGTGGAAGGCGTAGCGCAGGACGAGCAGCTTTGCTTCAAAGCCGTATCCCCGGCCCCGGTAGGCACGGTAGATGCGGGTACCGGTTTCAAAAGTGCCGTTCTTCTGATTCATCGAATGGATATTGATTGCGCCCACCAACTCGCCATCCAAGGTCTCAATGGAGAACATGATGCGTTCGTCTCCATGGTTGAACTCGGCGTAGCGTTCGGCAAACTGCCGGGCGTCGTGCTCTGACCGGGGCAGCGTCATGCCGTAGTTGAGAAAGCGCACAGCCTCACTATCCGCCTGCTCATCGGTCAGCCACAGGGCGACATCATCTACATGCATGGGACGCAGGCGAATCAGCCCACTCTGCCAGTAATAGTGGTTACGCATAATCTCCTCCTTCACGTCGACGGCAAATCTTGTATGCAGCTGCCCTGAAAATAGACCGCGGATAACGCTGATCCAGCCGATCCGCGCGGATTTTCATCCCCCGTGGCGCACCAGAGGTGCATGTTGACTTCCAGGAAGAACCGGCAATATCCTCTTGGAGCGGCCCAACCCTCATTTGCAGGCCGGTAGGTCTGCCGGAGTGACAGTCACCGGCATAACGATTTGGGGTTGACCAGACTTGTTTGTGCCGGTGACTGTCACTCCGGCGCGATGACCGTTCGCTCAGGTGGCGGCATTCCAGCGGCGCTCCCATCCATCTCCGCTGCGCGGCCCGGCTCTCCTGTCGACGGTCTGCGATCCAGGTCGAGATCGGCCCAGGAGGCCGGATCGTCTTCCGGTTCGATGTGGACGAAGAGCGTTGCATTGGGCATAGATGCTTGCACATCCGCCTCGATCTGTTCCACCAGGTCATGACCGCGCTGGATGCTCCAATCGCCGGGCGCGAGGAGATGAACCGACGCAAAGCGCCGCGCGCCGGACTGCCGGGTGCGCAGGGCATGGTAGTGAATGCCATCTTGAAGATAAGGCTCAAGAATCGCCCCCAGCTGGGCCTGCTCCTCGGGCGGCCAGGCCGCGTCCATGAGGCCGGCCACGGACTTGCGCACGATCCCCACGCCCGACCAGACGATATTGGCGGCTACCAGCAACGCAATCAGCGGATCGAGGCGCAGCCAGCCGGTCCAGGCAACCAGCCCCACGCCGAGCAGCACGCCTGCCGACGTCCAGACATCGGTCATGAGGTGACGGGCATTGGCCTCCAGCGTGACGGAGTGATGCCGGCGCCCGGCCCGGAGCAGGACCAGGGCCACGCCCAGGTTGACGGCCGAAGCGATCACGGAGACAACCAACCCCAGGCCGATTTGTTCCAGGGGCTGGGGCGCGATCAGCCGCTGAATGGCGGCGTAAGCGATGCTCACCGCCGCTACGAGAATCAGCGTGCCTTCCACGCCGCTGGAAAAATACTCGGCCTTGGAATGACCGTACGCATGGTCTTCGTCGGCCGGACGGGCGGCAATGGTCAGCATGGCCAGGGCCATGAGCGCGCCCGCCAGATTGACGCCCGACTCCATGGCGTCGGAAAGCAGACCGACGGAGCCCGTCAAGAGATAGGCACCGGCCTTGAGCAGGATGGTCAGGAGGGCCGCGCCGATGGAGAGCCACGCAAAGCGGGTCAACTTGGGGGACGGGTTGACAGAAGTCGTCATGGGTTGAAATCCTTTCGCATCCAATACATTGCGCCGCCCGGGGGGTAGTCGGCCAGCGTGCCGACGGCGCGGTAGCCTTGCTTTTCGTAGAAGCCGCGCGCCTGGAAGTCGAAGGTGCTCAGACGGGCGCGCAGGCAACCGCGCGCCC
>CAYZLP010000671.1:1945-3477 GCA_964478635.1 uncultured Caldilineaceae bacterium | reverse complement strand
AAGGTGCACGTATAGGCGTAGATCTCCACGCCGGCTGCGGCGGCATCCACCAACGCCTGGGCAAAGTGGGGATCGGCTTGCCACTGGGGTGAGAGTCCCGCGGCATCGGGGCGCTGGACGATAAAGACGACGGCGGCCCGATCGCCGCGCTTGGCCAGGGCTGCCAACTCTTCAACGTGGCGTCGGCCCCGGTCGGTCACCGCGTCGGGGAAATAGGCCCAGCCATCTTCGACCAGGGTCGCGGACTTCACTTCGATCCAGCAAGTGCGGCCTGCAGCATCGAGCAGGCGATAGTCGAAGCGGCTGCGAATCCCGCCTGCGTGGGGTCGATCGACCGGCACTTCTCGTTCAACCCGCCGGGCATTGCGGAAGGGCGCAAAGAAGTCGGCGGCTAGCCCTTCGGCAAAGAGTTGATTGGGCAGGCGTGAATCGAGACTGATCAATTGGCCGTGTTCGGGGTGTTCCACAAAGCGCAGATCCCAGGCCGTTTTGCGTTCCGGATTGGCAGCCGGGCTCACGTGGACCGTCACGCCGGGGATGAGCAATTCGCGCAGACGTCCCGGATCGGGGCAGTGGGCGGTGATGGCGCGGCCGTTCTCCTGAAGGGTCGCTTCGATACGGAAGCGATTGGGGCGGACCAGGAAGGTGGCGGGCTGGGTGATGAATGTGAAGCGCATGGGAAAGGAAAAGACGAATGGGAAATTGTGAATGATGAATCGAAAATGGTTAATGGGTCAGATGCAGCCTAGAAACTAGTCTCTGGCCCACTCGGCCAGGGTGGCTTCCAGGTCTTCAACCGAGGTAAAGGTCCGGACGAGCTGCAGAAAGGCGGCCACGTCCGGGGTGAGATCCCGCAACCGGAAGAGCTTGGGGCCGATAGGATCCGTGCTGGCCGGACTGGTGCCGTATGCGCCGTGGAACGCGAAGTAGGCCTGGTTGAGTACCCGGAGCGGATAGCCGTTTTCGACAAATTCTTGGCGCCGTCGTTCCATGTAGGCCTCGGCTTCGTCTACCTTGCCCTCGGCCAGCAGCCGATCCACTTCGAGACGGGTGGCGCGCATCTCGGTTCTGAAATCAAACTCCTTGGCTGCGGCGTCGAGCATGGACTCATCAGTGTGCACTCGCTCACCACCGGCGGTTTCTGCTGCAGGAACAAGTTCGGGATAGTGGCGCCGCAGTACTCGCTCGCCGATTTCATCGCCGACGATTTCGGCTACTGTTTCGTTCATGGTGGTCAGATCTTGGCTGATGCTGTAGCGAATGCCCAGCGGCGCTAGAGTAAGATAGTTGTGGACCCACTCATGGGCGACCGTGCTTAGCACCCAGGCGAGGGAGGCGCGATCAACCACCATGGCCGGATACGCGCCCAGACCGCCGATGCGGGTAACGTAGGCGCTAAGATTTCCTTCGTCGTAGATGCGATCCTCCGCTGCTTCGATCGCGTCCAGACTGATGTCCGCCGTGAGCATGCGGTAGTACGTTTGGGCAATCCGGTCCCGGGGACTGACAATCAATTTCTTGGGTGGTTCGGT
>CAYZLP010000671.1:0-1845 GCA_964478635.1 uncultured Caldilineaceae bacterium | reverse complement strand
CGGCTGCGGGGGGATCCAGCGCACTCGCCAGTTTGATGCTCAGCGCATCGGCCTCCCATGTGACCAAGTTGAAGCCGTGGCCGGCAAACTGCTGAGCCAGCCAACCGTTGCGCGTCTGTAGCCAACTGGGAACGGACGCGGCCAATAACCACAGCACGATCAGCAGCGTGATCGCCCGAAACGCGTATTGGGCTATTCTTCCGACCGTGGTGGACCGGCGCTGTACCGACCGGGACCAAACCAGGTCACTACGCGGTTGCTCGAGATTCATAGGTCGACTAAACTCAGGCTCCAAACAATCTTGCCGTCCGCTTGATGGTCCATAGTCTAACACGATTTTGAGGATCGGTACGCTATGGCCATTACGAATCCGGGGTAGATGGAACTCGAATGACGCGGATCAAGCGGATCCGCACGGGTTTCTTGACTTGGGGTGACTATTCAGCTGCCTGTCAGATAGAACGCGGATTGGGCGGATTTACCGAATCTACGCGGATTTTCAACCAGATTAATCAACGTGCATCCGCCAGATCCGCTCAAGCCGCGTTCTATTTTGGCCAGGCTGTATAGACACGACTTGGGGACCAATTAGTGAAAATCCGTCTTGTCCGCGTCATCGGCGGTCCATGATCATCTTGAAAGAGGGACGATTTTTCATGGCGAATTTGTTACATGATTACCTGGCAGACCTGACGCCGGAACTGCGTGCCTATGTGCATGCCATGCCCAAGGCGGAAATTCACGTGCATCTGGAGGGATCGATCCGGCCGAGTACGCTGCTGGCGCTGGCCGAGCGGCACGACCGGTTGAATACCCTGCCGGCCCGGAATCTGGAGGAACTCCGCCAATGGTTCCGGTTTACCGACTTTCCCCATTTCATCCAAGTCTATCTGACGATTTCCGACTTGTTGCGCACGCCCGAGGATTTTGCCTTCATTGTCCATGCCCGGGGCCGGGACATGGCCGAGCAGAACATTCGCTACAGCGAACTCACCTTTACGCCCTATACCCACACTCATCTTCAGCAAAAAAACCTGACCATCGATGATTTGCTGGAGGGCCTGGAGGCCGGACGTCGCCAGGCGCGAGCGGAATTCGGTGTCGAGATGCGTTGGGTCTTCGACATTCCCCGCAATGTGAACTTTCCGGACGGATATGCTTCCCATTACGGCGAAAACTATGATCCGGTTCCATCGGTGACGACGCTGAGCTATGCTTTGGAGGGCATGGAACGCGGCGTCGTCGGCTTCGGGCTCGGCGGCTTTGAAGTGGGTGCGCCGCCCCAGCCTTTTGCCCACGTCTTTGCGGAGGCGAAAGCCGCCGGTCTGCTCTCCGTGCCCCATGCTGGAGAGACCATGGGCGCGGCCAGCGTGCTAAGCGCCGTCATCGACCTCCAAGCCGATCGCATCGGCCATGGCGTGCGCGCGATTGAGGATCCCTTCGTGCTTGCGCTTCTGCGGGAACGCAACATCCCGCTGGAGATCAACCCCACCAGCAACGTCTGCCTGCACGTCTACCGTCGCGCAGCCGAGCATCCCTTTCCCCACTTGGACCGTATGGGCCTCACCGTGACCGTGAACAGCGACGATCCGCCTCTCTTCAACACCACGCTGGAACAAGAGTACGCCCTGTTGGCGGTTGAATTTGGCTATGATCGGGCGAACCTGGCCCGTATCGCCCGCAATGCCTTCGCCGTCAGCGGTTTGCCGGATGAGCCCAAGCGCAGACTCTTGGCGGAATTTGACGATTGGGTTTCCTCGTCAGTGGCTGAGGCGTAGGCTGGCGCGCGTGGCCTCACCCTGCTTGGGCGCGAAAGGCGCCCAAGCTGTCCCTCTCCACCCGGTG
>CAYZLP010000670.1:0-3484 GCA_964478635.1 uncultured Caldilineaceae bacterium | reverse complement strand
CAACGAACCCAGCCGGAAGAGGCCGGCCAAGAGCATGAACACCCCTGTCAACATGGCCAGCGTAAACAAGGCCGAATTGGGATCGGCGCTGCCGGTCACTTCGGGCACGCTGGCCACCACCAGCGCCATGGCACTGGTCCCTTGCACCGACATGAAGACGGAACTGGTGAAAAAGGCGCCCGTAAAGGCGCCGACCATGTAGCCGTACACTCCATAGATCGGATTCACCAGCGCCAGAAGTCCGGTTGCCATGCCGTCGGGGATGCTTTCGATGCCTAGCACCAGGCCGGCGCTGAGGTCGTCACCGATCTTCCGAGGGTTGAGGAAGCGAGATTTCATATTGTCTCCCACCTGCAAGCGACGGTTGGCGCGCATCATGTTGCGGCGCTGTCGTCGGTTTGGATTGAGTCGGCTGCGCGATCATGCCACGACCACAGGCGCCGTAGTGCCGCGTTTGCCATGCCGGCTATGCTGGAGCCGGCATGCGGTTCCGTGTTGTCGATGGCCAGGCCGAGCCTGTCCAAGCTCAGCGTTCCGTCCTCGTCCAAGTACGGTTCCAAATCGCTACGCAAGATGTATTTGGAGTAGACCTCGATGCTGGTCACCAGCAGAATCATAATGACGGGTCCGTAGAGCAGGCCGACAAACCCCAGCAGCTGCAGGCCGCCGAAGACTGCCAGCACGGTCAGCGCCGGATTCAGGTAGGCGCCCTTGGGCACCAACATGGGCCGCAAGAGGGTATCGATGTTGCCGACGACCACGATCAGCATGACGATCACGAAGATGGCCTGCCACACATTGCCACCGATCAGGAGGAGAATTGCCACCGGCCACGCCACCAGCGCCACGCCGATCACGGGCAACAGCGAAAGCAACATGGAGATCAACGCTAGGAAGACTGCATTGGGCACGCCTGCCAGCCAGAAGACGATTCCCATAGCCGCGCCTTGGGCGAAAGCGATGACGAAGGTGCCCAAAAACATGGCCCGCATCATCATCTGAATCTTGTCAAGATAGAGATCCGTAATCTCCGGCGGGAACGGAATCACGGCGGCAATGTTACTCCGATTCGGCTCTCGATAGCGCGGCAGAAGCACCATGATGATGGCAAGCGCAATGATGCTGTTGATGAGGAAGGTGGGAATCGATTGGCCGATAAACGCGACGACGCTGCCCAGCCACTCACTGATCGCTGCGCCCAAATTCTGACGCCAGTCTCGACGCACAGCTTCGTCAATCTCGATGCCCTCCGTATTCAGAACCTGATTGACAAAGGCAGAGATGGACTGTCGAAGTTCTTCCGGCGAGAATCCGCTTGAGGGTGACCGCGTTGCGTCCAGCAGCAGCGTCGCCTGATTGACCGCAATGCTGAGAAAGAAGACCACGGGCACGGCAATCAGCAGAATCGCAACGACAATGGTCAATGTGACGGCCCAGTTGCTCCTACCGCGCAGCCACTTCTTTGCCATGAACCAATCGTAGATGGGCTTGATCAGCACAACGGCAGCCAATCCAAAGAGGATGGGCGACAAAAACGGCCAGATCAGCACGAGCGTCAGCAGAATGACCAGGCCCAGAACCACGTAGAAGAAGGCGCGCTCGCGTAAGACATGCGAAAGTGAATACTTCCAATTTGATGGCTGATACGCCTGCGCTTCGTTTGTCTGATCAAGACTCTCTGACATTCCTACATTCCTCTCAGTCTCGTGACAATGCTAGCTTCTCGGCAGAATCCTTGGCCCGTTTGCCCAGTTCGCCGGCCAGCGGCATCAAGACGACCAGCCCGACGACGGCGATCACCATCAAGTAGGTGATGACGTCCAGGCCGAAGTTCTGACTGGCGACCACCAGCGCGGCGGAGATGTTGCGCTGTCCGGCGCCCAAGCCCATGACGCTCTTGACGCTGCTCTCCGATCCGCCCAGCAGATATCCCAGCGCCAGCGACACGACGATGAAGATCACACCGGCCAGGATGCCCAAGGAACCGACCAGCCCAAGCATGGCCCGGAAGTTGAGGACCAGACCCAAGACGGTCAGCACGAGGATGGCGATGTTGGACGCCTGCCCAAAGGTGGGCTGGACCTTGGCCGCCATCTCTTCATAGCGTGCGTTGACCAAGAGACCGACGGCCAGCGGCAGCAACATCAGCACGATCAACGACTGGGCGATGTCCCACGGGTTGACCGCCACGCCCTGGAGCAGCAGCGGCAGCACGATGGGCAGATAGACGATGGTCACCACCATGAGCAGGACCATGAGGCCCACGGAGAAGGCGACGCTGCCCTTGGCCACCTCGGCCAGCTTGGGCAGAAAAGGCGCACCGGCCGCCGTGGCCAAGAGAATCAAGCCGATGCGCAAGGGCTCGTCCAGCGGCAGGATGAGGGTAATGCCATAGGCCACCAGCGGGACCAGGATGAAGTTGACCACCAGCGCCAGGATGACCAGCTTCACATCCTTGAGCGGCTCCATGATCTGCTTCATCTTGAGGCTCAACCCCATGCTCGCCATGCTGCCGATGACGAAGACCAACATGGATAGGGCTGCCAGTACTTCCAAAATCTCGGTCATGATCGTTTCCTTTCGGAAAAGGGCCATCGCCGCCGCTGACCTCGAGCTTGTCCCGGACGGCGTGGGCTTTGGCCAAGTCATCGGGATCGCCGGCGTTGTAGAAGGTGCGGACTGTCACGTAAGCCCTTATGCCTTGCGGACGGGCGGTGGCGTCCAGGCGCCGTCCAGGGCTTCTGCTTTGGGCCAGTAAAGGCGCAATACGACAGAGAATGGCCCCTGGGGTGCCGGAAGCCAGTTGGGTTCTTTTGCCTTGCCCGGAGAATCATGCTGCAGGTACAGCGTGACTCCGCCGTCTTCGTCGCGCACAAAATCGTCCAGCATGGTCGAGTTCAGCAAATAGCGGTTGAGCCGGTTCGCCACGAGCAGGCTCGCCGGCAGCTCATACATTGTCAAGGACCAGAACGAATTGACCGGCGGCAACTGGCCCGGCGCAAAACGCAGGGTGTAATTATGCGTGCCGTCGAGTCTCTGCCCGTCGGCATCGATATAATAGGACGGGTAAATCGCCTCTTCGGCGCTGTTGCCCCAGATGCCGAGCACAGCGGCTGTCATGCGATAGAGGTAGTTATTCTTCAGGTGCTCCCGCGTGCCAAAGGCATCGCCGGAGCCAACCTCGCCCGCCTCGATCCGTGTTTTCAGATCGGAAAAGCCAACCCAGGCGTCGGCGATACCCCGTTGAATTCCTGCCTGGATTTCTGGTGAAAAGGCTTCCCACTTAAAGTCCTTGCCGGCGCCGATCTCGAGTTTGGCAAAGCGGGCCATCAGCTCCTGTTCGGAAGGATGCATGGGGCAGAATTGCAGCACGAAATTCAATTGACTGAAGACCTCGGGAGAACGCTTTATCTCTTCCCGGGAAAGCGGCTCGATGAAATCGATTTCGGGTAGCCGCACGAGAACCGGTCCGTCCTTCCGCATT
>CAYZLP010000669.1:0-3488 GCA_964478635.1 uncultured Caldilineaceae bacterium | reverse complement strand
TCGGGCGTCTCGGTTGCGGTCGCCGTGGGCTCGGGCGTCGCGGTCGGCGTCGCCGTGGGCTCGGGCGTCGCGGTCGGCGTCGCCGTGGGCTCGGGCGTCTCAGTCGGCGTCGCCGTGGGCTCGGGCGTCTCAGTCGGCGTCGCCGCAACCGTCGGGGCCAGGGTTTCGGTGAGTGCAGCCGTCGATTCCAACGCGGCAGACGCTGCGAACGCGCGGGCATCATTCTCAGTGCCATCCGGTTCGGCTTCTGCCGCTGCGGCCGCACCGGCGCCGCTCGTCACGCCGCCATCCTGGGGCGCGGCGGCGACACTTTCGCCTGCGCCAGTTTCGGCAGGCGCAGCGGTTGCGGTTGACGAAGCCAGTGCAACCACGGCCGGCCCGTCGGTTGGCGTTGTGGATGACGCCGCGGCGTCATCTCCCACGATTGGATCGCCACCCGCCCGTTCACCACCGCCACGCAGCACTAAGAAACCGCCGATTAGGGCCACGGCAACTGCGGCCAACAACGCGCCGATCAGGGCATTGCGTTTGCCGCCGGAGTCGCCTGCCACCGTCGTGGCCGGCGGCGGAGCGGGCGGCTTTCCTTGACCGCCGGACCGGGCCTGGAAGGGATCGCTCGGAAGAGCCGCATCCGCCGTAGCTTTTGGCCGAACCGCAGCACTTGGCGCCGTCTGGCTCAGGGCATTGCGAATCTGGGTCTTGTACCCGTAAAGATCTACAAAATTGGGATCGAGACGCCAGATCTCATCCATGCGCGCCCGGGCCTCTTCCCACTTCGCCATGGAAATCAGACCGCCCAGTTCGCCGTACAGGCGATTGAGTTCGGTCATTCTGGCTTGTCGGTCGAGCATCTCCTGATGCCCGCGCTGGGCCTGGGTCACATACCCGTGGGTGTCGACAAAAGCCGGAGACCGGACCAGAATCTCCTGCCAGGTCGTCAGCGCCTTCTCCCACTGTCGCGCGACCACCAATTCGCCCATGTGGCCATAGAGGCGATCCACCTCCAGCTGGCGCTGAATGAGCGCAACGACGTGGGCCCGATCCTCATAGGTCGGACTCTCTCGCCGCAGATCCGTCCAGCATTCCCACGCCGCCTGCCACTCCTCTTCCGCAACGCGGTCCAAAACCTGGCGGTAGAGCTCATCCGCCGTCTCGCCGGCAACGGCCATGCGGTCGGGCAATTTGAAGATAACACCATCGGCCACGCGGCTGACCAGGACAGGCGTGGCCCATTCGATGTCGTTGCCGGCGGCAAAGATGGCCTTCCGGGCTTCGGCCAGTGCGCCGTTGACGGCATAGCCGTCGGCCAACGCGCCGTAAAACTCCCGGGCAAAAATGATGGCCGCATCATCGGTGATTTCGAACTGCATGGCCGCAACCGCAGGCAGCCCGCTACGTACCAGCGCGGGTGCCACGCCGGCAAATGGATCGTCGTAGCCCGTCCGGGCGCCTTCACAGGCGTTCAGTACGGCCAGGCGCAGGGAGGAATGGTCGCGCAGCAGCGCGCCGAAGACCGACGCACTGACCGGTTGACCAACGCCGTGGTCGCTTTCAAAAATGAGCGCACCTTCATCCAGAGCCGTATCAAACGTGCCGTGACCGACGAAGTGGAGGATGTGATATTTGTCCCGGCGCAGTTGACGCTGGAGCGCGCTGAGCGTCGCCTGGGGAAGCCAAGTGATCTCCAGGGCATCCCCTTGTCCGCGACGCTTGAGCTCCTCCACGGCGGCAGTCAGGTGTGCCTTCTCATCCTCCACGTTGAGGGGGGGCAGATCTTTCGGGCTGCTGATAATCGCAAGAATGCGCAGGGGGCGGGTCGTCTCTAGGGGTCTTACCGGCGTCGACAATTCGATGAAGCGCAAGATCGGCGTCGTCGCGGACAGGGCGAGGAAGCTGTCATGGGAGGCATCGTACAGGTACTCCCAGGGCAAAGCGGCCAGTTCAGGCGTAGCCTGGAGATGGAGGCGCACACGCAGCTCTTCATTGTTGAGCTGGGCCTGATCGTAGTTGCTGCGGAAGCGGGCGTAAAGTTGTTCGTCAAAGAGCGACTCAAAGAGCGCGGCGCCAAACTGGCGGGCCGTGGCCATCTGGGGTGAATCGATGCGCCGAGACGAACGCCGCGTAATCCCCATGCGCAGGATGAAATTCTCGATCTCCAGCGCTGAAAGGGGCAGCTCGAAGCCCGAACTCGCCTGTCCCATCGGGCTCAGAAGACGCACCCGATAACCCCGATCGAGCCGTTCAAAGTGGATGTCGATGTGATAGGCCATGATAGATGTCCCCAACTCCCCGACGGCAGGCGCACGCCCTGAGGCAATCCAGGAGGAATCGTTCAGGCTCGACCGTTTCCGACGCAGCGTGGACCCTACTATACCGCAAGTTTATTGTCGACTCAACCTATCAAAATTTCTTTTGGGGGGAGGGGATCTAGTCCGTAGCGCCGCGACTTGCGACATTTTCTGCCAGCCGCGCTTCAATAGATTGCTGGAGCTGCTCTTGGGTCGCGGCATCGTGCGCCATCAGCTCGCTGAAGGTTGCTGGGTCCAGCGCGGCCAGTTCGACCGGTCCGCTGGACATGGCGACGATGGTGGCGCGATTGGCGCCGCCGCGCAGCAGCTCAATTTCACCGAAGTACTGGCCTTCTTCCAAAATTGCAGCCGTCACGTCCTCACCGTGATGCCCCTTGACAATTACCTCCACACGTCCCCTGGTGATGAGGAAGAACTGGTCGGGCGACTCGCCTTCGCGCAAGATCACCTCACCGGGCGCAAAATGACGAGTTTCGAGCTGGCGCATGGCCTGGAGGAGCAGGTCCTCGGGCAGAGAGGGAAATACATCGGCCAGATACTCGTCGATGATCTCGCCGTCGGCCAGCACAACCGTGCGGGAGACGCGCCTGGCCAGATCGCGATCGTGGGTCACCATGAGTAGCGTCTTCCCTTGACCAACCAATACTTCGAAAAGGTCAAAGATCTCGTTGGCCGTTTTGGAATCGAGGTTGCCCGTCGGCTCGTCCGCCACCAGGAGCAGTGGATCGTTGGCCATGGCCCGCGCGATGGCCACACGCTGCTGCTGTCCACCCGAGACTTCCGACGGCAGCTTATACGCGTGTTCGGCAATACCCACCAGCTCCAGGAGATGTAGCGCCCGTTCCTTGCGTTCCCGGCCCCGATAGGTATCACAAAAATCCATGGGAAGCATGACGTTGTCGATGACGCGAATGGTGGGCAGAAGCTGGAAGAATTGGAAGACGATGCCGATGTTGAGTCCCCGCCACTCGGCCAGAGGACCCTCTTTGAGATCGGCAAGATCCGTATCGCCGATCAGCACGCGGCCGGAGGTGGGCCGGTCGATGCCCGTGACCATGTTGATCAGGGTCGACTTGCCGCTGCCCGATTTGCCGATGATCGCCACGAACTCACCCTTGTCGACCGTGAGGTCGATCCCTTTGAGAGCAGGGAAATCTCCTGCCGGCGTTACATAGGTCT
>CAYZLP010000668.1:0-3495 GCA_964478635.1 uncultured Caldilineaceae bacterium | reverse complement strand
CCATCACGCCATCGGCCTCCTCCCCATGGACAAAGCGATAGGGATCGAGCAGTTGCGGAGCGTCCAGCGGTTGCGGATCGCCCAAGCCGTTGGCCGGTTCGGGCCGATCCTGCTGGAGAATGGCCCCGGGTGCCGCCGGGTCCGGGATAAATCCGTCGTTGCGGGTCGGCCGGACGCTGATGTTGAGCCCGTCGGGCCAACCCGGGTCGTCCGGTTGCCAGATCAGCGTGATGTCAACGCCTGCAGGCGCGTCGACGACTGGCGCTCCCCGCGGCGACGGCGTCGCACCATAGGCAGCGAGAAGATCGCCGTCCGGCGCCGGCAAAAGTGCGGGCGGTGGCCACAGGTCATGTCCGGTTGCTCCCTCCGGAAGAAAGGCGATCCAGTCCGGTCCGAACGGTTGCCGCGCCGACGCGCTCGCCGTTTCTTGCATGAGCGTCGGCGTGGCTTCCCATGTGGCCAGCACAGGCACGCCCCGGTTGAGCAGCTCGCCCGCCTCGCCGCTGCTGACAACCGACGTCCCTGCACCCAACCCCCAGATTTCTGTCAGATACTGAAGCGCCAGGGCATCCTCCACTGCGGCGAAGAGACCGGCGCCAGGCGGAATGGCTTGGTCGAGCAACACCGCCGCCCGATCCAGCGCCGAATCGTTCGGCCGGTTCCGGCTATCGGCCTCCGGTAAGGAAGCGGTAAAACGCCAGACCATCGCCCCGGCCAGTAGCAGCAGCGGCACGGCCTGCAGCATGTGCGCCACGGCCGACGCAGGCTTGGAAGTCCGCAGGGCAATCTCCCTGTCCAATCGATCAAAGACCGCGGCCACGCCGATTAACAAGAGGGGATAGACGGGCAGAATGACTTGGTACCAGTTCCCGTAGCGATAGGCCCAGGAGAAGATGAGGGTCAACGCGCTGAAGCCGTAGAGCAGCACCGCAAGCTTCCGATCCAGCAGCAGTATGCCGAGAATGCCCAGGATGAAAAAGGGGATGCTCAGCTCCTGCCACATGAGTTCCGGGAAGCCGTTGCCGAAGAACGCAGCGCCCGGCTCGAACCCCCAACCCAGCTCCTCCCGCCCTTGGGCGGTGCTCACAAAATCCCAAAACCACGCACCGGCCGTGACCCAATCCCCCTCACCCCACCACTCCGGATGGGCCGCGCCCCGGAGGTAGACATAGAGATAACCCATCAGGGGCAGCGTCGCGGCAATGACGCTGCCGGCGATCGCGCGTGGGCTGCGCAGGAGGGAGGGCGCCTGCCAGAGAATGACCGCAACCAGCGGCGGAACAATCAGCGCGATAGTCAGCATGTGGGCCAGGGAAAGACCGCACAGAAAGGCCAGCAAGAATAGCAGGCGTGTGGAACGAGCGGGGTCGGCTGCGGCTGCTCCGCCTTCGGCATCGCGCATGTCCCGTGCAGCGCTGCTCCAGAGCAAATAGACGTAGACAATGGCCAGGGCCTGGGCGATGGCGCTGCTATATTGCTCCGTCGTGGTGGCGTAGTACCAAAAGAAGTAGGTCACGGCGTAGAAGGCCCCCGTCAACCAGGCAACGGGCCAATTTCCCGCCGGCCGCCGGGGGCCGATCGTCACTCGGCAAATGATGGCGTAGAGCAGCCAGACGGCCAGTAACGCCCATAGCATGCTGTAACTGCTGAGGATGGGAATTGGGTTGGGCGGCACAGGGCTGACCAAGCTCGTCAGCGGGCGCAGGCCGTGAAACCAGAGCCAGCCGCCCATGGTATAGAGCGGATAGCCCGGGGCATTGGAGGGCCGGGCCTGAACTTGAGCATATTGGTGGGTGATGAGGTCGCCGCCGCCCAATTCGTAAGGCTGGAAGCCGTTGTCCAGCGTGAGCAGGTAAAGCAGCAGCGCCGCGGCCACAAGGGCCGCGCCAGCCCAGCGTTGCTGCTGCATCGCCGTCGCTCTCGCGTCAGGATTTACTGATCCCCGAGGCTGTTCCATGGCTACCGTACTTACCGTATCTCGACGCCGGCTTCCGCCAGATGCTCGTTGATGTATTCCAGCAAAGCGTGACGAACCTCGACGCCATGACCATAGACGGCCTTGGCCAGTACGGTCAACTCCACGTCCGAGCCAATAACGCCATCCTCGCTCACGATGCGGGGCGGTTCGGTCAGATTCTCGATCTCTTGATAGTCAGCGACCAAGGCATTGAGCACCTTCATGGCTTGGTGCATCTGATTGCCCTTGATGCGCACGTGGACCGAGGCCGGACTGAAGACACCCCGGGAGAAGTTGCGGATGATGCGAATCTCGCCGTTCGGCACGAAATAGAGCTCGCCCGACATGGAGCGCAGCGTCGTCGTGCGCAAGGTGATATTCTCGACCATGCCTTCGACGGCGTTCAATTCCACTTTGTCACCAATGCTGTACTGGTCTTCGAAGAGGAAGACGATGCCGCTGATGTAGTCGCTCACCACCGGGCGCGCGCCCAGGCCAAAACCGGCGCTGAAAAGACCCAGAAAGGTGAAGAGACCCCGTGAATCCACGAACAGGGCCAGCGAGGCCACGGCCGCAATCGCGTAGAGCATGAAGACCGTCAGGTCACTGACCAGGTTCAGAATGGTCTGCTGGCGCCGGTCCGACATGGGCCGGCTGCGATCGGCCCGGGCGGTGGAGAGCACACCCCGGGCGATGAGATTGGGCAAGAATCTAGAGCCCAACCAAGCCAGGAAAAAGTAGAAAACCGCCACCAGGATACGCATTACAAACGACGTACGCGTCAGATTGTCAAAGGCACCCTGAAAATCGATTTGGGAAAAAGCTTCAACCATCATCATAACGAAATATGCTAGCACTCTTCTCCTGCAATGGCCAAAGTTGCGGATTCATGGCCGGCAAATAGTTTGTCTACCGCAGTGATGGGGCCTATAATGCTGGCAGATGACATGGACCACAGCCGGCCTGTCGACGCCAGTTGTGCTCTCGCTTGTACAGACCAGGAGTGATCTCATACCGCCTATGGATCGGGAGTTACGCAACCTCGCCTATTTGGAAGAACCGCATGACAGGCCGCCCATCAAACGCCCGCTAATCGGCGTGCCCACCGGTCGGGAAAAATCACAACGCTTCTTCGGTTTGCCGCTCTATATCATGAACCAAACCTATCTACGCGCCATCGAGCAATTGGGCGCTTTGCCGGTCATGATTCCGCTACAAATGTCTGAAGCCACCTTGCGCGGGATCTTCGACCGGCTGGACGGCCTGCTGCTGCCCGGCGGCGAGGACATCGATCCCATCCATTACGGCGAGGCCCGGCATCCGCAACTCGGCCCGACGGATCGCGAACGGGATCGCACGGAGCTGCTGCTGACGCGGTGGGCGCTGGAGACGGGCATGCCGGTACTGGGCATCTGCCGGGGCGCGCAGATGATCAACGTCGTCTGCGGCGGCACCCTCTTCCAGGATTTGACGACCGATCGCGACGATCTGGATAAACACGACTACCTGCCGCCCAAGTACGAGCGGTTTCGGGTCTG
>CAYZLP010000667.1:0-3495 GCA_964478635.1 uncultured Caldilineaceae bacterium | reverse complement strand
TGGCCTTTTTTCTGGCCGTCATGCTCCTGCCCGGGCTGACCAACCTCATTCCGCTCTATAAGATGGCCAGCGATCTACAGATTCGGGACACCTATCTGGTCATGATCATCATTTATGCCTCCTACGGCGTGCCCTTCGGTACGTGGATTATGACCGGCTTCTTCGCCAGCATTCCCAAGACGTTGGAAGAAGCGGCGGAGGTGGACGGGGCCACGCCCTTTCAGGCCTTTTGGCTCGTGGTCCTGCCCATTTCGCTACCCGGACTCATTGCCGTCTTCATCACCAACTTCGTCTATAACTGGAATGACTTCCTGGCTGCCTTGGTCATGCTCTCCAGCACCGCCATGAAGACCGCCATGGTCGGGCTCTTTGACTTTCAGAATCAGCTTACCGGCAACAATAACGAACTGCTCATCGCCGCCTGCGTGATCATTATGATTCCAGGCGTGCTCATCTTTATCGCCTTCCGCAGTGCGTTTATTCGCGGCATGCTCGAAGGCGCCTTGAAAGGATAACGGTGCATGACGGACGATGGCGCCCGACGCCTGGTCGAAGGCCAGGCCAGGGCCTGGGAGCGGGCCGACGTCGAGGCTATTCTGGCGGACTTTGCCGCCGACGGCGTGCTGATTTCGCCCGGGGGCGCCTGGCAGGGTGAGGCCGAGATTCGCGCGGCCATCCACACTTTCTGGCAGAGCGTGAAGCATGTCGAAATCACGGTAACCCGCGCCTTTCTTGCCGGCGAACAGGGCGCGGCCGAGTGGATCTGGACCGAAACTCGCCTCGATGATACTGTGCACCGGGCCGAAGACGCCATCATCTTCGAACTGCGCGCCGGCAAAATCAGATACTGGCGGGAGTACTTCGACACAGCCAATTTTTAGTAGACCTCGGCGGAAATGAACCCACAGTTTCTACCAGAGGTAGAAGTGCCGAATTTCCGCCGCCCTGTTCTAGTGACTGTCCGGGTTCGAGTGCGCAACCTTCCTGGAGGCTCTCGGCGCAGCCGCGCCTTTCGCGCCACAACTCTCGAGAAATTCACTTGCGCCAATTCGTACCAAGAGTGTTGAAAATCCGCCCAGGTCTGCTCGATCAGCGTCATCCGCGGTCCATTTTCAGGGCGGTTCACATGCGCCAATTCGCACGTCTAGAATCGCTCTGCGCCGCCGGCGTAATCATCCATCTAACACCCTGTTGAGCTGATATGCCCGTTACTTACCAACTCCCTACTTTCTTGAACGCGCCGCAACCTGTGGAAATCGCGGCCGCCCTGGAAAACGTTTCTGTGCAGGATCGGTGCGTGCAGATGCGATGCCGTACATTGCGCTACACGCCCGAGATGCACAATTACTACGGCACGGTCTGTGAAACCGTCTGGCGCGAGCCGAATCCCGGTCGACCGCTGCTGATCCAACTTGACTTCTGCACGCCGGAGATCGTGCGCATCCGCACTGCAGTGGGAGAGTGCGTGCCCGAGAACGATACACCCATGGTCGTCGGCGCGTTTTCAGAGCCCGTTGCCTTGACTCTACGCGAAACCGATGAGCAGGTCATCGTGGAAAGCGCCACCCTGCGCGTCGTCATTGCCCGGGAACCGTGGCAATTGACGGTCACCGATCACGAAGGCAAAATCATCTGGACCACCCGTCCCCTGGATTTGGAGAACCTGCGCCGTCCCGAGCATCAGTGGCATCCCACGGAACAGCGCTGGATCTTCTATCATCGCTATGCCTATCCGCCCGGTATCAGCGAACATGGCGATGCGCGCCATGCCTTCCTTTCTTTCGATCTGCAGTATGACGAACATATCTACGGATTCGGCGAGCAGTTCGGCCGCCTCGACAAGCGCCATACGCGCCAGCGCCTCTGGCACATGGAGGGCTTCAGCAACGCAACGCCCGGTTCCTACAAATGCATTCCCTTCTTCATGAGCACGCGGGGCTATGGATTTTTTATCAACTCGTCCAACGCCATTGACGTACGCGTCGGCGAGTTGGAGCATACGGCCCTCTCCGTCGTGGTCGACGATGCCGTTTTTTTCGATGCCTATCTGATTTACGGCCCGACGCTCAAAGAGATTCTGCCGCGCTATACTGCCATTACCGGCGCGCCGGCGGTGCCGCCCAAATGGAGCTTCGGGCTCTGGATGGGGCGGATCAGCTACGATCGCCAGACCCAGGTTGAGACGGTGGCCCGGGAATTGCGCGAGCACCGCATTCCTTGCGACGTCATTCATGTCGATACCAACTGGTTTGCCGAGGATTGGCAGTGTGACCTGCGCTTCGGGCCGGCGAAATTCCCCGACCCGGCCGCCATGACCGCACGCCTGCGCGAACAAGGGTTTCGCGTCTCTCTCTGGCAGTGGCCCAACACCATCGTGACGACGTCGCTCTTTGCCGAGGGGAGCGCCCAAGGCTATCTGGCCAAACGCCATAACGGTCACCCCTACACATTCCCCGGCTTTGAAAACGAGGCCGCCTATATCGACTACACCAATCCCGATGCCGTCGCCTGGGTCCAAGAAAAGTTCCGCGATCTCTTTCGCCTGGGCATAGCGGCCATCAAGGTCGACTTTGGCGAGGGCGCGTCGCCCGATGCGGATCATGCAGAAGCGCCGCCCGAGGCCATTCACAATCTCTATCCGTTGCTCTACAATCGAGCCGTTTTTGAGGTGACCGAGGAGTTTTGGGGCCAGGGCCAAGGCGTAATCTGGGCCCGCTCGGCTTGGGCGGGATCGCAACGCTATCCGGTCCATTGGTCCGGCGACGGCATCGCGCGGTACGAAGACCTGGCCTGCGTCCTGCGGGCGGCGCTCAGCTTCGGCATGAGCGGCTTTCCCTTCTACAGCCATGACATCGGCGGCTTCATCGGCAACGCCACCGGCGACCTTTACGCACGCTGGGCCCAGTTCGGTCTCTTCTCTTCCCACGCCCGCGCCCACGGCGTCCCCCCGCGCGAGCCCTGGGCCTATGGGGAAGAAGCCGAGGCGATCTTCCGCAAGTATGACGAATTGCGCTACCGCCTCATGCCCTATATCTACAGCGAGGCCGTGGAATGCGGGCGCTCCAGTCTCCCCATGCTTCGGGCCCTGGTCTTGGACTTCCAAGAAGATCCGACAGCCGCCATGGTAGAGGACCAGTACCTCTTCGGCGAAAGCCTGCTGATCGCGCCGATCCTGACGGAGGATGGCCGCCGCCGGGTCTATCTGCCCCCAGGCGACTGGATCGACTACTGGAGCAAAGAGAAATTGACCGGACCATGCTGGCTGGAGGTCGCTGTGCCCCTGGATATCATGCCCATCTATGTGCGCGGCGGCGCCATTCTGCCTTATGGCCCGCTCATGCAGTATGTGGATGAATTGCCCTTGGATCCACTGACGCTCGAGATCTATCACCCGCACGCAGCCGGCCGCTACGTCATCCACGATGAAGGTCGCCCGGATATCGGCGTCGCGTACAGCCGGCGCGAAGATACGCTGACCGTGCAAATTGACCCGGC
>CAYZLP010000666.1:0-3496 GCA_964478635.1 uncultured Caldilineaceae bacterium | reverse complement strand
GGCACGAAGTTGTTCGCCGTCACCTCGAACGCCGCATACTTGCGCATGTACTGAAGGGGAGTCAGCCCCTCCTTGGCCGCAGCTTCGGGCAGACCGGGGACACTGTTCTCAAAGATCCACTGGTAGTACTCGTCCACCGTGATGATTTCACCGGGACGATAGGGGCTTTCGAACCACTGGCGGATGCCCAGTTCGCCGTCCGGATCCATGCGCACCGACAGCTCGACCCAGAATTCGTTCTCCTCCCAGACCTCGCCGGGATTGGCCTCGTAGGTGTAGCGTACGGGGCGGCCCAGCTTTTCCAGGGCGACGCGCCGCACGGGCTGACGGAAGGCGATCCACTGGCCGGCGTGGGTCTCCTGGCTCATGAGATCGTGGCGCTCGCCTGCGTGGCCCATGGGCAGCACGTAGTCGGCAAACCAGGCCGATTCGTTCCAGGTGGGCGTCAGCGCGACGTGGCACTTGATTTGCTCCTCATCGCGCAGGGACTTGAGCCACATGAAGCCGTCGGGGTTGATCCACATGGGATTGTAGACCCGGGTGAAGTAGACGTCGATGTCCCCGCGCCCCTCCTCCAGGAAATGGGGCAAAAGGAAGCTCATCTCGTAATGGGCGAAGGTCCATTCATGGGGCAGATGAAGCTCGTTCCAGGCGTTGAACGCGTCGGGCTGCTTGAAGGGTTTGGGCACGAACTTGTTCCAGCTATTGGCGGACGTGCCGCCGCGGGTGCCGACGCTGCCGGTCAGCACGTTGAGGAAGAAGAGGGCCCGGGCCACCTGCCAGCCGCCCAGATTGCCGATACTGGCGCTGCGCCAGGTGTGAGTAGCGAGCTTGCCGTCACAATTGGCCACGTATTCGGCCGCCTCACGCACCCGCTCCACCGGTACCTCGGCTTCCTCGGCCGCGCGCTCGAAGGTGAATTCAGCATAGAGGGCTTTCAGCGCAAGATCGAAGTGGTCAAACTCGAGACTACGCGCTTCAGAGATTAGCGACTGGACGTCCAGATCTCCCAATGTCCCGACCTTCAGTTTTCCGTCCTTGATTGCCTGTAGGGTCTCCCGCCAATTCACCCAGCGTCGGACGAAGTTTTTGTCGTAGAGGTCGTTCTGGATCAGATAGTTGGCCATGGCCAGGAGGACCGTCGTCTCACTGCCAGGCCAGGTGGGCAGCCAGGTGTCGCTCATGCTGGCCGTGTTGCTCAGGCGCGGGTCGAAGGTAATAAGCTTGGCGCCAGCCATCTTGCCTTCGATGATGCGCTGGGCGTGGGGGTTGAAGTAGTGACCCGTTTCGAGATGGCTGGAGACAAGGAGAATGACCCGGGCGTTGGCGTGGTCGGGGCTGGGCCGGTCGAAGCCGCCCCAGAAGGCGTAGCCCGCGCGGGCGCCGGCCGAGCAGATGTTGGTGTGGCTGTTGTGGCCGTCCACCCCCCAGGCGCTGATGCAGCGATTCGTGTAGCCATCTTCACCTGGGCGGCCGACGTGATACATGATGCCGTCAAGGCGGCGTTGGCGACTCTCCCGCATCTTGGCAGCGATTTCGGTCAGGGCCTCTTCCCAACTGATGCGCTTCCACTTGCCCTCACCCCGTTCGCCGACCCGCTTGAGCGGATAGAGGATCCGCTCCGGATCGTAGGTCTGGTTGTGGGTGGCCGGACCCTTGGCGCAGTTACGGCCGCGGCTGCCCGGGTGGGCCGGATTGCCCTCGAATTTCTTGATCTCCAGGGAAGTCTTGTCGATATAGGCCAGCAGGCCGCAGGCGCTTTCACAATTGAAGCAGACCGTGGGAACGAGCATATAGCGGCGGGCGACCTTTTCGGGCCAGAGTTTGCCGTCATATTCGACCCAGTCATCCCACTTCTCGACCGGCGGATATTGGCTCATGCGCCCGTCGGGATGGTACACGGTGGTCATCTCCACGGGCTCAGGCTTCAGTTCGCTCTCGTCAAAAGTGGGCAGATATAGGCCGCCCGCATTCGTTTCACCGGTCGGTTTCGGCAGGCGATCCTGCAGGGGCGGCTTCCCCAGCATGGTTCGGATCAGGTCGCTGACGCTGTTGCGTTTTTCACTCATGGGAGCAACTCTCTTTCGCTTTCAAACCAACGTCACGATGGGACTTTGGCAGTTTAGCTGTTGGCAACTTCCTGCGGGGCCATCACAAAGGCGTACTCAAAGGCAAAGAGCCCGGCGATGGCGGCGAGACCGGCCAGGGCCGCAAAGGGCGGCCAGCCGAAGAAGATCAACACCAGCGGCACGATGTGGCCGACGACGATGCTGCCGCCCCAGAAGAGGGTGCGGTAGCGGCCGTGGCTGATTTCGTGGGCCGCAGTGGCGGCTACTTCGGATGCGTGGGGCATGCCAAACTCGCCCAGTAGCGTCACAAAAAGATCGACGATTACGCTCACGATAAAGGCGATCCTGACAAAGGTGCTCAATTCTGGTGCAAAGGGCAGAATCAGATCCAGGGCCAGCAGGAAGCCGCTGCCAGCCATGATGGCCTGGACGACCAGATGGAAGGGCAGAAGCGTGCTCTGCCACAGATCTCGGCCTTCCGCCTGACCGAAGAGGAACGCGGTGTAGATGGCCGCGCCGATGGCCAGCACGAAGCCCAGCCAGAGGAGGGGCATGCGCAGCGCGTCGGCATTGGCCTGCTTCACCCACCCGATGAGCGCGCCGGTGTCGACCAGCCACCAGAGTCCTGCCACCAGGGTGAAGCCGATGAGTAGAAACGCGCCCCGGGTCAGCCAACTCTTCCACTGCGGCCGGGTCAGAATGTAGAGGAAGCGCTCCGGGCGCTCCAGGTCATAGACCAGCAAAACGGTGGTCAGTCCGATAAAGGCCAGGGAAAAGAAGCCGATGATGACGGCCATGCCCGGCTGGAAAGGCGCCAGATTCAGACCAAGGGCCAGGGTCAAGAGCATGAAGAGCCCCGTGCCGATTCCCTTGGTCACGAGGTAGGCCGGAACGGGCCAATGCCAGGGAATCTGGTGCTGGGCATTGTAGGAAACCTGCACCATCTGCTCCGCCATGCGCCCTTCGCCGATCTGGATGGGGCCGGCCCAGGGCTGGCCTTGGGCCTGGGGCGTGCGGATGGTCGCGCCGGACGAGGCTCGCTTGGTGGCAGCAGGCGCTGCGGCCTGCGCCGAATGGCCGTTGGTCAGGCCCAACAGCTTTTCCGCGCTGGCAACCATGCCGCCGCCATTGCCATCGGCCGGCGTCCCGTGGAGCGGGATCACGTCCGACCAGAGATAGGTTTCGGGCGTGCGTTCCGTGGCAGTCGGGTGGAGAGAGACGTCGTTGCCGTCAATGTAGAAGAGTTTGGGTGCTGTGCCCTGTTCGGGCTTCCGGACCGTGACCTTTTCCGTCGCCAGGAGATGAGCAATCTCACTCTGCGGATCGTCCAGGTCACCGGCGATGATGGCATGCTCGGGGCAGACGACCACACAGGCCGGTTCCAGTCCGATCTCCGTGCGATGGCCGCAGTAGTGACATTTGGCCGC
>CAYZLP010000665.1:0-3500 GCA_964478635.1 uncultured Caldilineaceae bacterium | reverse complement strand
GCAGTGCGTGCCGGCGATCCCTATCTGCTCGATGCTGTGGCCGCCACCTTTTTCGGCTTTGCCGTGCTCAACGCGCGCCGGCCCAACGTCTTCGGTACGGTCCTGGGCGCCGTCTTTGTGGGCATCATGCTCAACGGCTTGACGATGATGAACATGCCCTGGTACCTTCAAGATGTGGTCAAAGGAGTGGTGCTGATCGCGTCGCTGGGACTTTCGTTCTACCTGTCGGCGCGAAAGTAGGGAAATCAAATGTATCTCAATCCATAGCCTGAGTCGCTCAATCCGCAGCCTGAGCCTGTCGAAGGCGGATCGAGCGGCCGCCTTCGACAGGCTCAGGCGACGAAAAGTGGAATCCACGGTGCGAACAAGATAGTCTGGGCCGCGGGCGGCAGGTCTCGGGCGACGGTGCGAAGAGTTTGCATGAAACAAAAAGGAATAACGGAAGGAAAGCCATGAACACACCAATTAACGATCCGGCGGCCTTGACGCCTGAAAGCGCGATTGAGTACATTCGCAATTCCGACCTCATGGGCGAGATGTTTGCGCCGGATGAGGCCCTGGACGCGGTCAGCCTCACCGAGGGCAACATCAACCTGCTCTACCGCGTCTTCAGCGTCGACGATCCCCTGGGCAAGTCGGTGCTGGTCAAGCAGGCCCTGCCCTTTGCCTGGCGCTATCCCGACTTCAAGCTGCCCCAGGACCGGGCGCGCATCGAATGGGAAATCCTGGAAATCGAGGCCCAATACTGCCCGGATTACGTACCCAAGCTGCACTTCTTCGACGCCGACAACTACATCATGGCTATCGAGGATCTGAACCGCCACGTGGTGATGCGCAAAGGCATGATGGAGCAGACTCAGTATCCGAAGCTGGCGGAACACCTGGGTCTCTTCATGGCGCGCACGCTTTTCTATACGTCGGATCTCTTCCTCTCATCGGGCGAGAAGAAGGCGCTGCAGACCCGCTTCGTCAATCCGGTACTGGTCAAGCTCCAGGAAGACCTGGTCTTTACGCAGCCCTACATGGACCATCCCAACAACCGCTGGACGCCGGAATTGGAGGGCCAGGCCCGGGCCGTTCACGCCAACGATGCGCTGCGCGCTGAGGTCTTCCAGCTCAAAGAGCGCTACATGACCCACCACCAGGCCCTGCTCCACAATGACCTCCACACGGGCTCCATCATGCTCAATCCCGAAGAGACCAAGATGATCGATCCCGAATTCGCCTTCTTCGGTCCCATGGGTCACGATATCGGCTCCTATTTCGCCAATCTGGTCATCGGCTATGGCGCGCAGGAACACCATGCCGCTGACCCAGAGACCCGCGCCGCATACCGCGCCTGGATTCTCGACTCCATGCGCGAGACCTGGAACATCTTCGCCGACGAGTTCATGCGCCTCTGGGAGACCGAAGGCAACGACGAATGGCCGTCGCCCGCGTACCGGGCCTGGTACATGCGCCAACTGCTCCAAGATTCGGCCGGCTTTGGCGCGACCGAGATCATGCGCCGCGCCATCGGCATGGCCCATGTGGACGATTTTATCGAGATTCCCGACAGCCTCACTCGGGCCACAGCCGAGAGCATTGCGCTCAACGTGGCCGAGCGCTGGTTGATGGAGCGGCGCAAATACGCCTCCATCGACGACTTGATCGGCGTCGTGTCTGAGGCCAAAGCGACGCTGTAAGGACCAATGCCATGACCGCCTACCACAGTATCGAATGGCGGGGCGATGCGGTGCGCATGCTCGATCAGCGCCGCCTGCCCCATGAAACCGTCTACCTCGACTTTACCGATTACGTCTCCATCGCCGACGCAATCCGGGCCATGGTCATCCGGGGCGCGCCGGCCATCGGCGCAGCCGCGGCCTACGGCCTGGCCCTGACCGCGGCAACGAGTGAGGCCGACGACGTCGATGCCATGCGGCAGGAGCTGGCCGCAGCCGCCGAGGTGCTGCGCGCGTCCCGGCCCACCGCGGTAAACCTCTTCTGGGCCATCAACCGCATGTTGCTCTGCATCGCGGATGAACAACTGGCGACGCCCGACGACCTGCGTACCGCGACCCTGCGCGAGGCCGATGCCATCGCGGCCGAAGACGTCTGGACCAACAAACAGATCGGCCTCAACGCCATGGAACTCGTTCCCCACGGCGCCAACATCATCCACCACTGCAATACCGGCAGCCTGGCCACGGTCGACTACGGCACGGCCCTGGGCATCATCCGCACCGCGCACGAGCAGGGCAAGGAAGTTCACGCCTATCTCGACG
Organism: uncultured Caldilineaceae bacterium; assembly: GCA_964478635.1. Classification (GTDB taxonomy): domain Bacteria; phylum Chloroflexota; class Anaerolineae; order Caldilineales; family Caldilineaceae; genus JAGRCP01. The sequence continues at coordinate 1,233 of CAYZLP010000665.1, read as the reverse complement.
AGACGCGGCCTCGCCTCCAGGGCGCGGCGCTCTCGGCCTGGGAGTTGCTGCAGCTGGGCGTGCCCCACACCGTCATCGTCGACGGCGCGTCGGGTCACATCATGCGCACCCGGGGCGTCGATCTCTGCGTGGTCGGCTGTGACCGGGTGGCAGCCAACGGCGACACGGCCAACAAGATCGGGACCTACAACCTGGCCCTGGTCGCCCGGGCCCACGGCGTGCCCTTCTACGTGGCCGCGCCCACCAGCACCATCGACCTGGAGACGCCCACCGGCGACGACATCGCCATCGAGGAACGTCCGGCCGCGGAAGTGACCAGCATCGGCGGCGTTCAGGTCTTCGCCTACCCCCCGGATGGCCGGCAGGTCGAGGGGTCTCCGTTCAGCGACCGCGACATGAGGCGCCCGCTCGGCATCGCCCTCGACAGTGGCAACACGAAGTGGGTCGCCAACTCGGTGACGATCGACCTGCCGTGCGGTCAGGCGGGCGGCGCCGGCCTGGCCGACCTGATCAAGAACGCCGCGACACCGCCGTCCATCACGATGATCACCGAGGCGGGACGCACGGAGAGCTTCACCGGCGGCGGCCTGACGATCCCGTGGGGCCTGTCCACCGACGGTGACGACAACGTGTGGGTGGCCGACTTCGGCGGCAAGCGCGTCTCGGTGTTCTGCGGCAAGGACGCCACCTGCCCGGCCGGCATGCGTACCGGTGATCCGCTCTACCGCAACGGCATCCCGTTCGACGGCCTGCAGCGCAACACCGGCGTGCAGATCGACCAGGCGGGCAATGTCTGGCTGGCCAACAACTGGAAGCCCGTCCCGATCCAGTCCGATCCGGGGGGCGACGGGATGGTGGTCATGGTCGGCGCGGCTCCGCCGCCGGCCCGGATGGCGGGGGTCGCACCCACGCTGCGCTGACTCAGTCGCGGAGCAGGTGGGTGCGCAGGAAGTCGACCTCCAGGCGCAGGAGGTTCTCCGCGACGACCTCCTGCGGGGTCATGTGGGTGACGCCGCTCAGCGGGAGCAGGGTGTGCGGTCGCCCGGCGGCCAGCAGGGCGCTGGAGAGCTGCAACGAGTGCGCAGCGAGGACGTTGTCGTCGGCGAGGCCGTGGATGATCATCAGGGGGCGTTCGAGCCCCTCGGCCCGGGTGAGCAGTGATGTGCGCGCATAGGCGTCCGGATCACCCGCCGGTGTGCCGAGGTAGCGCTCGGTGTAGGCGGTGTCGTAGAG
>CAYZLP010000664.1:0-3502 GCA_964478635.1 uncultured Caldilineaceae bacterium | reverse complement strand
ATCACGCAGCTGTGTAAGATACTCCACCGGCGCGTTTTCATCTGTAACCAAAACAGAAATCCCCCCTAATGGGATGATGGGCAGGAGCGAACGCAGGCCAAACTTGCTACTGTCCAGCAGCAAAATGGTGCGGTCCGCGCTTGCCGCCATGGCGCGCTTCACCTGAATTTCGAAGGGACTGGGATCGGTTACGCCCTCAGGAAAGGCTAGACCCGTCGCGCCCAGGAAGAAGGTCCGGGCCCGCATCTCCTGAAAGAAGCGCTCGGCTTGCGGTCCCACAAAGGTGTGAGCCTTGTCGCGCAGGATGCCGCCACAGCTCATCACCGTCAGTTCCGCCAAGCGCGGCAACGTGCAGTAAATGGTCTCCACGCCATTGGTCACCACGGTGAGATTCGCCTGGTGCAGATATTTCGTCATTGCAGCGACGGTGGTCCCCGCTTCCAGGAAAAGAATGTCGTCATCCACCACGAAATGGCGCGCGGCATAGCGGGCGATGCGTTCTTTGGCCTGGCTATGCAGCGGCTGCTTGCTGAGGTAGGCCGGCTCTGCATGGGCCGAATCCTCCAGCGAAACAGCGCCGCCGCGCACGCGCTGCAGCTGACCGTTCTGTTCCAACGCCGTGATGTCGCGCCAGATTGTCATGTAGGAGACGTCGAAGCGTGCCGCCAGTTCGTCAGTATTGGCGCCGCCCGCTTGATTGACCAGCTGCTTGATCAACCTGCGCCGCTGTGCCGTGGTCACCTTCACGGGGAGGACAGCGCGTTGGGCATCCGCCGCGGGTACAGTAGCGTCGCGCTTCATTGCATCGTCCATGTAGGTCAATCTCTTGAAAAAGAGCAAGAATGATTGTGGTTGACTGTAGTCTATCAGCCTATCAACAGCATGTCAACGATATTTTTATCAAAATATATCAAAAATTGTTTTAATTTGTGATTTTACATGTTGACATACGTGATTTTCTGCGCTACTATGCGCGTACCGATAACATCCCAGCCACATCTATCCCGTGACAACTTCAGGCGAACCAAGATGACGGGCCTATGCTGAAATTCCAAGTCGATGAATTGCTGGCACAATTTGACCCCGAGCGGGGCGTCCTTGTCGGCGGGAGCGCAACGACGCGCACCCTCAGTGCCATGCGCGGATACTATGCCGACGAAAAGGCGTTCGCGCAGGCCCTAGCCCATGACGACCCGGTGGTCTACAGCGTCACGTCTGTCGCGCCCGACGATGGTGACGGCGCCCTCCACTTCGGAATCGGACGCATCGAGCCGGGGCGCATCGGTGCAGAATATTTCATGACCAAGGGCCACCTGCACGAATGGCGCCCGGCCGCCGAATACTACATCGGCCTGCGAGGCGCGGGCGTCATGCTGTTGGAAGATGAAAAGGGGACGACGGCGAGAATGGTGCCGTTGACGCCCCACAGCGCCGTCTATGTTCCCGGCCACACGGCCCATCGCACCATCAACACCGGCGAGGAGCCCCTCATCTATCTGGGCATCTATCCTGCCCTGGCCGGCCACGACTACGGCGCCATTGTCGAGCGTAACTTCCGCCACGTGGTCATCGCAGGCAACGACGGGCCGATCATGGTGGCGCGAGAGGACTTTTTGCGGGAGTTACAGGAAAGAAACCCGGAAGTTGGGGAGGAGTAACGTTGTGGGTTTGATTTCTCGCCGCCAGTATGATGAGAGAAACCACCATGTCAGACTATGTGACCAAGCCGATTCCTGATGCGCAGCCGGAAATTGATTTTGTCGAACGGCCTTGGGGATCCTTCAAGCAATATGCGCATAACAAGGAAGTGACCGTTAGCCTCATGACGGTCAAGCCGGGACAAAGGCTCAGCCTTCAGTCCCATACGGGTCGCGCCGAGCTGTGGATCGTGCTGGACGACGGCGCGATGGTTCAAGTGGACGACGACATATTCTATCCGGCAGCAGGCGATGAGATCTGGATTCCCGCCAACGCCCGCCACCGGCTGGGCAGTACGGGTCCAACCGTGCGCGTGCTCGAGGTGGCCTTCGGCAACTGGCAGCAGGCCGACATCCTGCGCTACGAAGATGACTACGCGCGCCCGGACTCGGAGGATGCTGCGTGACTATCCCTACACCATGGCGGGAAACTTCACAGGATCTGGCCCCGCTGACTCACGCGCCGACGCCCCGCGGGCAGTACGATCTCTACCCTGGCTTCCCCGTAGGCGAAGGCAAAATTGATGTGGGCTTTGCGGCGCTGGCAGCGGCCATTGCCGATGCAGGCACGGTAACGATTGACGGGTTTGTGGGCGTCTTCTGGGATGACTTTCGCATGCGACTGGCCGGCGCCCTGGCCGCGCAGGGCCTGACCGCGCGCTGGGTGAACGTGGATGACGCACTGCTCCCCGAAGACGAGATCGACGCCCGCATCGCGCCGTTCCTGGGGGGTGACGATCCCATCTTCGGCACGCGCTATCGGGGCACGCTGGCGGATTTCTTCGATAGAGACGCCCTGGCCGCGCTGCAGCCGCAGCCGGATGCTGCACTCAACATTCTCTACGGCTGTGGCGCGGCCCTGGCCGACTGGGATGGGCTGCTGGTCTATGTGGACCTGTCGAAAAACGAGCTGCAGTTCCGATCCCGGGCGGGTGCTGTGTACAACCTGGGCGCGCGTGCGCCCGAGCCACCCAAGCCCATGTACAAGCGCTTCTATTTCGTAGATTGGGTTGCGCTGAATGCCCACAAAGCGCGCCTGCTGCCGGCAATCGACTTGATTGTGGACGGTCAGCGGCCGGAGACGCCGCTTTTCATGGCCGGTGATACGCTGCGGGCCGGTCTGAGGCAGATGAGTCGCAACTTCTTCCGCGTGCGGCCCTGGTTTGAACCGGGCGTCTGGGGTGGTCAGTGGATCAAGAAAAAGATTCCGCAGCTTCCCCAGGACGCGGTCAACTATGCTTGGTCCTTTGAGCTGATTGTTCCCGAAAACGGGCTCATGTTTGAAAGCGACGGGCGACTGCTGGAAGTCTCCTTCGATATGCTCATGTTCCACGACAACCAGGCGATCCTGGGCGCGTGCGCCGATTTCTTCGGCAACGAATTTCCCATTCGCTTCGACTTTCTGGACACGTTTGACGGCGGCAATCTCTCGGTACAGTGCCACCCACGGCCCGAATTTATCCGCCGCCATTTTGGCGAGACCTTCACCCAGGACGAAACCTACTACATCCTGGACGCCGCCCCCGACGCCCAGGTCTACCTGGGCTTCCAAGACGACATTGACCCGGCGGCTTTTCGCGCGGCCCTGGAGGAAAGCTTCCAGAACGCCACACCGCTGGATGTGACGCGCTACGTTCAAGTGCATCCGGCGCGCCGGCACGATCTCTTCCTGATTCCCAACGGCACCATCCACTGCTCGGGCACCGATACCATGGTCTTGGAAATCAGCGCCACGCCCTACATTTTCACGTTCAAGATGTACGACTGGATGCGCCTGGATCTGGACGGCCGGCCGCGGCCGCTCA
>CAYZLP010000663.1:0-3503 GCA_964478635.1 uncultured Caldilineaceae bacterium | reverse complement strand
TATTGGCGCCGGGTTCGATGATCAGCTTCAGGCGGGGCAAAGCGGCAGCCCGCTCACGGACGTAGGCTTCGATGACGGCCGGCGTGTCGTCCGTACTGCCGCCATCACAGATGACGATCTCGTCCGGTTGCCGCGTCTGGCCGGCCAGGGAATCGAGCAGGTGCGTAACGGCTGCACGCTCATTGAAGACGGTAACGATCACGGATGTGCGCATGGGGCCCATTGTGCCCCAAAACGGCGGGAGAATCAATAATTCGGCGCGCGCCACGAATCCAAACGATAGCCGACCCCGCGCACGGTCACAATCTCAATCGGGAGTTGCCGATGTGCGTCCAGCTTGTTGCGCAAACGGCTGATATGAACGCGCAGACCGCTGATCCGTGCTTCGGTTGACGACGCCGCAATGCAATCGGACAGTTCCTCCAGCGTGACGACAGCGCCCTCGGCTTCTGCGAGCTTGCGGACGATTTCTGATTCGATCGAGGAGAGACCGTAGAGCCAACCTTTGGTGGCCAGCTCGGCGCCGGCCAGATCCGGCGAGATGCCGCTTCGAGATTCACGCGTCCGCCCCGTAGGCGTCACGTTGGCCAGGGCTTCTGGCGCACGCTGGCGCAATAGGCGACGCGCGCGCAAAACCAATTCCACGGTACTCACGGGCCCGACCACAAAATCGTCGGCCCGCAGCCACAGCGCATCTTCGTTCTCCGGCCGCATCTCGTCCTCATTGTCCACGACGGCAAGAATCGCCGTGCGCCCCGTTCCCTTCAACAGCTCGAAGATCGCTTCACCCTCAGGACCCAGGGTAGACCCCGTCAAAATGAAGAGCGAGGGCGGACCATAGCGCTCAATGTGGGCGCGTAGGGCATCCGGGTTGGTGACGACGCTCACCAACCAGCCATGTCTTGCCAGCGCGGCCACAAATTCGGCGCTTACGGGCGAAGCGGCATCATTAACAAGTATGTGATCTTCCATCGTATCGATCTCCCCCTTCCGGCCACTTACGATTCCATGGATTTCGATTCCATGGATGAAGAACGCAAACGGACGCACGAAAGTTGCAGGCTCCAAGTACTGCGCCGATCACCGAACAGGCCGGCTACGCCGGCCCGCAATGTACACCAAAACGTGGGGGCAGGACGCCAGCAAGCAGAATGGCAGAAACGTGGCCGCGATCCGACTTTACCACACCAGGAATGATACCCGTCAAGGTGCGCTCCTGGCAAGCGGCGAGAGCGGCTCTAGCACAAGCCCCCCGACACCTCCCAGTGACGCGGGCCGGCGCTCCTGCCTTTCACGCTCGCTTGTGCGGTAAGAGCCTATCCGAAAATTCGGTTGTGAGTCCCGACTCTTCTCCAGCCAGAGTGTTCGCTGGACTGCCCTGCCCCTCCTTGGTGCGCAGCAAGGGGTGACGCTATAATGCAACGTGCCACAACGGGGGCCGATGTTGCGGCTGCGCAGAAATGCCGCAAGCCTGGCGCTTGGCCCATAACAGATTCTTCGGAAGGAAACTCGGCATGTCCAGAGGCGGCGTGGGTCGCACCTATGTGGCGCTCGATTTGGAGACCACGGGCCTGAACGCAGACCGCGATCGGATTATCGAGATCGGCGCGGTGCGAATCGAAGACGGTCAGGTCTGCGACCGGTTCTCCACGCTGGTCAACCCGGGGCAGCGCATTTCCCTCCAGATCCAGCAAATCACCGGCATCCGCAATGAAGACGTGGCCAATGCGCCCACGCTCGATGCGGTTGCGCCTGCTCTACGCGAATTCGTAGATCACGACGTGGTCGCGCTGATCGCACACAACGCCGGCTTTGACTTCGGCTTCCTTCGGGCTGCCGGCATTCATCTCCACCGGCCCATTCTCGACACCTTTGAGCTGGCCGGCATTCTGCTGCCGGGCATGGCCAGCTATAGCTTGGGCGAACTGTGCCGTCACCTCGGCATACCGCTGCTGGCGGCCCACCGCGCGCTGGACGATGCCGAAGCGACCGGCCATCTGTTTGTCCGGCTGTTGGAACGCCTCCATGCACTGCCCGCCCACGTCATTACGACCGTGTTGGCCCACGGCAGGGCCGGCGACTGGACTGCCATCCAGCTCTTCGAGGACGCAGCCGCAGCCCGCGGCCTATCCGATCAGCCCGGGCCCCGTACCGACCTGACCCGCTATGATCACGGTGGTGCGCCGGCCGGCCGGATTGGGGATCAGCTCTTCGGTCCGGAAGGCGCCCCGATTGAACCGGTCGATCCGGCCCGCCTGGACGCGCTGCTAGGCGCCGGCGGGGCACTGCACGCGCGCATGGGTGATGCGTACGAAGACCGGCCCGGCCAGCTCGAGATGGCCCGCCGGGTCATGGATGCCTTCAACCGGGACGATCACCTCCTCATCGAGGCGGGGACGGGCGTCGGCAAGAGCCTTGCCTACCTGGCCCCGGCCGCGCTCTGGAGCCTGCACAACCAACGCCAGGCGGTGATTGCGACCTATACCCTGGCCCTACAAAACCAGCTCGTGGAGAAGGATCTGCCCCAACTCCGAGATCTGCTGCGCGACCAGGGCTACGGCGAATTCACCTGGGCGCAACTCAAGGGACGGGGCAACTACCTGTGCATGCGCCGGCTTCAGCAGTGGATCGGCGATCGCACCCTCTCGGATCGAGAACTGAGTTTCCTGGCCAAGGTGCTCGTCTGGCTGACCGGTACCGAAGACGGCGATGTGGGCGGCCTCTTCCTGCCCACGCCGGCCGAACGCTCCCTGTGGCAAGAAATCGCCTCCGATGGCGCGACCTGCACCCGGGACCGCTGTCGCGCCCGCCCAGGCTGGCGCGACTACTACCTGGAGGCGCGCAGCCGGGCCGAACGGGTTCACTGCCTGGTGATCAACCACGCCCTGCTCATGGCGGATGTGGCCGCCAACCACCGGATTCTGCCGACCTATACGCGCCTCATCGTGGACGAGGCCCATCACCTGGAAGACGCCGCCACCGATCAGTTGACCTACCGGGTGGATTGGCCGCGCCTGCAGCGGCAACTGGGGCGCCTGACCGCCGGCGGCGACCTCCTGCCGGCGCTGTTGACGCTGCTCCAGGCCCGGCGGGATAGCCCTGGCGTCGAGATGCTGGCCGACATCGAACAGCGCGCCCGTCGCACCGCCTCCGTCCTCAACCGCTTTGCCCAGACCATCCAGGCGTTTGCCCTGGAGCAAAACGGCGTACGCAAAGCGAACGACTACGCCCAGCGCCTTGCCATCGACGGCGCCATGCGCAGCCAACCGCTCTGGAGCGAAGTTGAAATCGACTGGGACCAGGCCAGCGACTACCTGAACGGCACACTGGCGCATCTCCACCGCTTGGTCCAACGTCTGGAGCAGGCCGGCTGGCCGGATCAGGAACCCGAGGCGACGCTCTTCGATACCCTCCGGGGGGTGACCGGCGAACTCGGCGATCTGTGCACCCACATGGAGACGATTGTCTTCGGACCGCGACCGGGTGCGAAAGCGGAGTCTGTC
>CAYZLP010000662.1:2371-3516 GCA_964478635.1 uncultured Caldilineaceae bacterium | reverse complement strand
TCAGTGCTGCCGGCTTCAGTGCCGCCTTCTTCAGTAGCCGCAGCAACGGCCACTGACGCGTCATCTGTCGGTTGAGGGCTTGCCGTTCCGGTCGCCCCGCCTCCGGCCATCCCGGTCAGCCCGGCCGGCAGAGCGTCGGGCTGCAGCACGAAATAGGCGCCTCCGGCGATGAGCGCGAGGACCAGCAGCGCCAGGAGCGCACTGACCAGCCCGCGGCGGCTGCGTTGAGGTGGAATCTCCACTCCGCCCGCAGCAGCGCCGGCCGGTGCGGTCCAGGCCATCCCGGCCAGTAGGGCATCGTGGAAATCGCCCGCCGAGCTGTATCGAACCTCCGGCTCCTTGGCCAGCACGTTACGCAGCACGTAGGCCACGCCTGCCGGCATCTGCGGGTTGAGCAGATCGGGCGAGCGTGGAATATCGTTGACGATCTTATGCAGCAACTCTCCCTGAGTGAATGCTTCAAAGGGCAAATTGCGCGTCAACATGGCATAGGCTACGACGCCCAGGCTGTAGATATCGGCTCGATAGTCGCTGTCGACGTCAGTGCGAATCTGTTCCGGCGCCAGAAAATAACTGGCGAAGGCCGGATCGTCCCCACTGTGCACCAGTTCGCTCGAATCCAATCCCTCGGCCAGGCAGAAGTCGGTTACAAGTACCCGGCCGTCCTGGGTCAGGATGACGTTGTCGGTCGTCAATCCCTCGTGATCGATGCCCTGGCTGTGTGCGTGATCGAGCGCTGCGGCTATGCCGTCAATGAAGTCCGCCACCTGCTCCACGCCGACGGCCTTGCTGCTGTTTGCCAGCAAATCGGTCAGACGCTGACCCGCAACGTATGCGGTTGCGATGTAATATTCTCCATCGGCCTGGCCTGCGTCAATCACGGGGACAATATGTTCATGCTGCAAACGTGCAGCTCGCTGGCCCGCGGTGACAAAGCGCGTCAAACGAGCCGGCGTACGCGGAAAAGCCTCGCCGGGCACGCGCAGCACGACATTCTGCTCACGCTGCGAATCTGACGCCAGATACTCGATATAAAGCGGACTTTCGCCGATCTTGTTGCGGATTAGATATGGTCCGATTTGTTCGGGTGCTTTTTGCATCGATGGATCTACCTACCAGGATTTGGGCAGGAGCGCAACGCCGAC
>CAYZLP010000662.1:0-2271 GCA_964478635.1 uncultured Caldilineaceae bacterium | reverse complement strand
TGGGCGAAGGATCGTTCTCAACCTGACGATAAAGTCGTAGGAAATAGGTCTGAATAATTCACGCTGGACAATTCACGCAGTGAGGGGTACCTACGATGAAGGTAGCAATTCTAGCGGGCGGAAAAGGCTCGCGGTTGGCCGAGGAGACATCGGTGAAGCCGAAGCCCATGGTAGAGATCGGCGGCAAGCCAATTCTATGGCATATTATGCGCCACTACTCTTATTACGGGTTTAACGATTTCGTCATTGCCCTGGGCTATCTGGGAGAAGTGATCAAGCGCTATATGGTCGACTATGCCTCTCTTAATAGCAACCTGGCGGTCAATCTCAAGACCGGCACCATTACGATGAATGGGGGGTATAAGCCTGACTGGAATGTGGAACTGATTGACACGGGTCAAGACACCATGACCGGTGGGCGCATCAAGCGGCTGGCTCCCTATTTAGGGAATGAGACCTTCATGCTGACCTGGGGGGACGGCGTTGCCGACGTGGATCTCCGGGACTTGTTGGATTACCATAAGCGACACGGCAAACTGTGTACGCTGACGGCCGTGCGCCCGCCCGCCCGTTACGGCTACATGAATTTCGAAGGCGACCGGGTCACCGAATTTCAGGAGAAGCCCCAGCTTGCCGAGGGGTGGGTGAACGGCGCCTTCTTCGTCTGTGAGCCGGAAGTCTTTGAGTACATCGACGGTGACGAGACCATGTGGGAACATGCCCCCCTGGAGAACCTCGCCAAAGAGGGGCAGCTCATGGCTTACAAGCATTCTTCATTTTGGCAATGTATGGATACGCTGCGCGAGAAGCATATCCTTGAACAGTACTGGCATTCGGGCAATGCGCCCTGGAAAATCTGGGAGGATTAATCACCATGCGAGTTTTGGTTACCGGCCATAATGGCTATATCGGCACTGTGTTGGTCCCCATGCTGCTGGAGGCCGGCTACGAAGTCCACGGGCTCGACAGCAACCTCTTTGAAGCATGTACCTTCGGTGAGGAACCCGTCCGCATTCCTGCGACGATGAAAGACATTCGCGACGTGGAAATCAAGGATCTGGAAGGTTTCGATGCGGTGCTGCACCTGGCCGGTCTTTCTAACGATCCGCTGGGCGATCTCAATCCGGAACTGACCTACGACATCAACTGGCGCGCTTCGGTCAAGGTGGCCGAACTGGCCAAGCAGGCGGGCGTCGAGCGCTACGTTTTCGCTTCATCTTGCAGCAACTACGGTGCGCAGGGCGACGCGCCGGTCGATGAGACGGCGACGCTGAATCCCGTGACGCCCTATGGTGAGTCCAAGGTGAAGGTCGAACAGGATGTGGCCAAGCTGGCCGACGATCGCTTCACGCCCGTCTTCCTGCGCAACGCAACTGCTTATGGCGTTTCGCCCCGTCTCCGCTTCGACCTGGTCCTCAACAACCTGACCGCCTGGGCCTACACGACAGGTTTGGTCTATCTCAAGAGCGACGGCACGCCCTGGCGGCCCATCGTTCACATCGAGGACATTTCCCGGGCCTTTCTGGCTTCTCTCGAAGCGCCCAAGGAAGTTGTCCGCAATCAGGCCATCAACGTAGGCCGGACCAGCGAAAACTACCGCATTCGCGAATTGGCCGAGATTATCGTGGATGTGGTCCCCGGCAGCCGCCTCGAATTTGCGCCCGATGCCGGCCCGGATAAGCGAAATTACCGGGTCGACTGCAGCAAGATCGAGCGCATTCTGCCCAATTTTCAGCCCCAATGGGACGCGCGCAAGGGCGCCATCGAATGCTATGAGACCTACAAGCGGGTCGGCCTCAAGCTCGACGACTTTGAGGGTGAGCGCTACCGCCGTATTCTCCACCTCAAGAAACTCATGGCCGAAGGAAAAGTCGGCGGAGACCTGCGGCCGGCGGCGTTGGCGGTTGGCGCGTAGAGACGTTGGATTGCAACGTCTTTACGCGGTGCAACGTCTTTACGGTCTTACCATGAAGATGCCCGAGAAAAGAGACGTTGCTGCAACGTCTCTACACGGTGCAACGTCTTTACGGTCTTACCATGAAGATGCATGAGAATCGAGACGTTGCATTGCAACGTCTCTACATATTTTGATCCGAGATAGATCCTAAGGCATTCATCCATGACTACCATGAACCAAGAGCAGGTGCAAACCCGAATCTGGCGCGATGAGACCACGTGTCGTTCCTGCGGGTCAGAGAATCTGGAAACCATCATCGCCTTCGGCGCGACGCCGCTGGCGGATCGCCTGCTGACGGCCGAACAGCTCGATGA
>CAYZLP010000661.1:0-3522 GCA_964478635.1 uncultured Caldilineaceae bacterium | reverse complement strand
GCCCAGACGAAACCGCGGACGTCCGATCGGCTGCGAAGGAGAGCTAGGGCAATGGCGGCTGCGAAGTGGGATGCAGAGAGCGGAGCTTTGCGCCTGGGTTCACTAGCGGCTTACGGCAATCAGAAGCAAGACCAGCAGCGTGCCAAGCAGACCGGCCAATTGCAGAGTAAAGGTGAGCTTGAGCCACACATGCTTTCTCGTCATGGTGAGCGCACTCCTTTCCACTGCCTGCAAGGCCAAGTATAGCGCAAGACGATCACGCGCGCTGGTCTACTGGCCGCCGCTCGTCCGGCGTGGATGAGGCGTCGCACAACGGTCCGGCTTAAGTCGTAAGATGGACGTGCGGCCGCAATCGCGGATACTCGGGAATCGGACGATGGGGGCGATGATGGTGGAGCACCTGGAGGCGTTCCTCCACCCGATCCCGGCCCTCGTCGCAAAGCACCTGATCGCGCAGCACCCGGAGATAGAGCTCTCGCATCCCCTGGCTCGGCCGCAGACCCAGATCTCGACGCAAAATATCGGCGCACGCCTGATACTGGCGCAGCGCCGCACCCCGGTCGCCCGTTGCGCCGTACAGCTCGATCAGGCGCCTGTGCATCTCTTCATCAAAGCTGTTTACATAGAGGAAGCTATTGGCGTACTCGATCGCTTCCGCATAGTTCCCCTGCTGGATATGCAACTCCACCAGCAATGCCACCGTCTCGAGAAAGACGCGTTCCAGGCTCTGACGCTCCAGGGTGAGCCAGGATTCATACTCCGGTGAGCCCGGTAGGGAAAAACCTGCCAGCAAGGGACCGCGGTACAGATCGGCCAATCGGTGGAGTACGTCGGTGGACGGCGCGCCACCCGAGCCGTTGCGCTCCCGCAGGAACGCCACCGCATCCGACCAAATGAAATCGGGCACCAGCGTGACCGTGTCATCATTGGCCTCAAGGGCTTCCGGCGCCGGCAGGACATTGCGCAAATGGGTCAAAAGGTGCGAAAGATTGCGTCGCGCCTCCTGTTCGGGACGGTTAGACCAAAGGAGAAAGCAGAGATGCTCTCGCGGCACGGGACCGAGTACGGCGCCGAGTCGAAAGAGCAGGGCTCGGGTCTGACGACGAGGAATGTGTAATGGCTGCCCGTCCACGCAAACGCTGGGCGGTCCGAGAAGGCGTAGTTCAACTATGTTCATCATTGCACCTCGCTACATGCGGCGTGAAACCGTGCTCAGTCGAATTCGCAACGTAGATTCTGGGCGCAAGATGAAGAAGACGGCTTTAGACCATCCCCCTGGTTTCACCCCCGCAACTCGGCCGTGAAGACTGGCAGAGGGTCTGGAGCATGAGGAGCTTATAAAGCCTCTACAGTAAGAATAGATCGACCACAGAGACAACACACCAACCACCTGACCAGTCCCCAACCTGGCCACTTGACCAGTATTTCCAAATCCTCTTTTGTTGAAAGAAAAACCGAATCTTCCGGCGCAACAATATCAGCCAGAAATGTCGTAATTCAATCCTTACAAAACCCTCACACGGGTCTCAATCGCGCTTTACAGTCAACCGCTAGACTAAGCCATGTCAAACCATATCGGCGTTCACGCCTAATGGCTGGCGCCGGGAAAATGTCTCAAAACCTTTCTTTGGAGGATTGTTCACAATGTTGCTCAAGTATTTTTACGATGAAAAGCTGGCCCACGCATCCTATTTGGTCGGATGCCAGGCTTCAGGTGAGGCGATCGTTGTCGATCCCAATCGCGACGTAGATATGTACCTGCGCGTGGCCGAGGCCAATAACATGCGCATCGTGGGCGCGGCCGAAACCCACATTCACGCCGATTATGTCTCCGGTTCCCGCGAGCTGGCCGAGCGCGTCGGTGCAAAGCTTTACCTTTCGGACGAAGGGGACGAAAACTGGAAGTATCTCTTTGCCGATCAATACGACAGCATGCTCCTCAAGGATGGGGACGCCTTCGGCGTCGGCAACATCAAGTTTGAGGTGGTCCACACGCCCGGTCACACGCCGGAGCACATCTCGTTCCTCTTGACCGATGGCGCCAAGACCGACAATCCGGTTGGCATCTTCACCGGTGACTTCGTCTTCGTCGGCGATATCGGACGCCCCGACTTGCTGGAGGAAGCCGCCGGCCTGGTTGGTACGGCCGATGCGGGCGCCCGCCAGATGTATACGTCGCTGCAGCGCTTTGCGGCCCTGCCTGATTATCTGCAGGTCTGGCCGGCCCACGGCGCCGGCAGCGCCTGCGGCAAAGCACTGGGCGCAATGCCCTCTACGACGGTCGGCTACGAAAAAACCTTTGGCTGGGCCTTCCAGTTCGATGAAGAAGAGGCCTTCATCCAGGCGCTCCTCGAGGGTCAGCCTGAAGCGCCCAAGTACTTCGCCGAAATGAAGAAGGTCAACAAAGTCGGACCGCGCGTCCTGAACGGCATGCCGAATCCGACGCTGCAGCCGGCCCATCGTCTGCCGGAGCTGGTCTCCCAGGGCGCGATGGTGGTTGACACCCGGTCTGCCGAACGCTTCGCCGCCGGTCACGTAGCCGGCACGCTCAACATTCCACTGAATATGCTGGGCGGTTGGGCCGGTTGGCTCCTGAATTACGACCAGCCCTTCTATCTGGTCGTCGAGCCCAGCGAACTGGCCGATGCCATCCACAGCCTGACCTACATCGGCCTGGACGACGTGGCCGGCTACTTCGAGCCCATCGCCCTGGACGTGCTGGCAGAGCATGGCGTCGAGCTCCAGGCCTATGACATGGCCACGCCCGACGAACTGGCCGGAGAAATCGACAAGGGCGAAGTCGTGCTGGTCGACGTACGGGGCAAGAGCGAGTGGAATGAAGGCCATATCCCCGGCGCACAGCACTATATGCTCGGCTATCTGCTCGACACGGCCGACGAAATCATCAACGGCAAGCCCATCGTGGTCCAGTGCCAGACGGGCGGGCGCGCGGCCATCGGCGCCAGCATTTTGCAGGCCAAAGGCGCTCGCCAGGTTATCAACATGACCGGCGGTTACAACGCCTGGATGACCGCGGGCAAGCCGGTGCAGAACTAGGGAATCGTTAATGGGAAATGGGTAATTCGTAATGCGTAACGGGCGACGGTGAGCAGTATTCACCACACCATCCCGCGACGCATTGCGAATTACTCGGTTCCCGACGCACGGCACGCACGACGCGTTCTTCAATACTCGGAGTCACTTTATGGCTGTCATGACAACACCGGAGCGAGGTTCATCGCTGCACAAGTCGCCCAGCGGACTGCACCGGTATTTCCCTTTTTTGGACTGGCTGTTGCACTATCGGCGGGCCGATCTTTCCGGCGACCTCATGGCCGGGCTGATTGTGGCCATCATGCTGGTCCCCCAGGGTATGGCCTATGCCATGCTGGCCGGCTTGCCGCCCCAGGTGGGACTCTACGCAAGCGTTCTGCCTCTCTTCATTTATGGGCTCCTGGGCTCAAGCCGGACCCTGGCCGTCGGGCCGGTCGCCATTGTCTCGCTGCTGGTGGCGGAAGGGAT
>CAYZLP010000660.1:0-3525 GCA_964478635.1 uncultured Caldilineaceae bacterium | reverse complement strand
AGCATCCTCTTGATTGTGAGCCAGGAAGAATGAAAGACGACGATATGCAAGGTTGCCCGGTTGGCATGTCTTTACAAGGTGTCACTAAGTACTTTAACGAAGTTGGCGCGGCCAATGGCGTGGACCTCACCGTGCGCCAAGGACAGCTTGTGGCGCTGCTCGGCCCCAGTGGCTGTGGCAAGACAACAACGCTGCGCCTAATTGCCGGCTTCGAAAGCGTAGACAGCGGCATCATTGAAATCGGTGGACAGCGGGTGGCTGCACCGGGACTGTATGTGCCGCCGGAGAAGCGACGTGTGGGCATGGTCTTTCAAGAGTATGCACTCTTCCCGCACCTGAATGTCCTCGACAACGTGCGCTTTGGGTTGCGCAACGCCCCCACACAAGGAAAGGAATCATCGCGTATCGGCGATGTCCTCGATCTAGTAGGTTTGATCGGGCTGGAAAAGCGCATGCCCCACGAACTCAGCGGCGGGCAGCAACAACGTGTGGCGTTGGCGCGTGCCCTGGCTCCTGATCCGGCGTTAATCTTACTAGATGAACCGTTTAGCAACCTTGATGCCGGTCTGCGTGTACGCGTGCGGGCTGAGGTGCAGGCCATCCTGCGCCAGGCGGGGGCCACTGCGGTCTTCGTCACCCACGATCAAGAGGAAGCGCTCAGCCTCGTTGATCAGGTGGCTGTCATGCTTTCGGGCAAAGTGCAACAATTGGCCTCGCCCCAAGAACTCTATTGGCAGCCGGCCAACCGTGCGGTGGCTGAGTTTATCGGCGACGCCAATTTCCTGCCCGGCTTTGCCCGCGGCTACCAAGCCGAGAGTGAACTGGGGACGCTCCATCTGCAGGTTCAGACCAACGGACCGGTCGATCTGCTCGTACGGCCCGAGAACGTGTGGGTGACGCCGGCCCCGCCCAATTCCCAGGCCCGGGTTGAGGAGACGCTCTTCTTTGGCCACGATCAGCTGGTCACACTGCGCCTGCCCTCGGGTCGGACGCTTTCCACCCGGGTTGGCCCCATGTATAATTTTGCGGCGGGCCAACCGGTGCATGTCGAAGTCAAGGGGCTGGTCATGGCCTATCCGAATCAATAGCCGGTTATCAAGTACGATCACCAGTACAAAGGACAAAGAGGCACATGCATATCGCAGTCGGAACCGATCATGCCGGCCTGCCACTGAAAGCAGCCGTCATCGATGAACTGAAGCTCCTCGGTCACGATGTGATCGACGTTGGCGTCCATACGGCCGAATCCGTCGACTTTCCCGACTACGCGGCCAAGGTCGGCCGGGTGCTTCAGTCCGGCGAAGCAGAGCGGGGCGTTTTGCTCTGCGGCAGCGGCGTCGGCGTCGCCATCGCCGCCAACAAGATGCGGGGCATCCGGGCCAGCATCATTCACGACACCTACAGCGCCCACCAGGGCGTAGAGCATGACGGCATGAACGTGCTCTGCATGGGAGGTCGCATCATCGGCGAAGCCCTGGCCCGGGAGATCGTGCGCACCTTTGCCGCGGCAGAATTTCAGGAGGAGGAACGCTTCCTGCGCCGAGTGGGAAAAATCAACGCCCTGGAAGCGGAAGAGCTTTCATGAACCAGCGTACCATTCCTCCCGTCCTGATCATCGTATTCGGCGCCTCCGGCGATCTGGCCAAACGGAAGCTGCTGCCGGCGCTCTTCAGCCTCTACCGACAGGGACTGCTGCCGGATCACTTTGGCGTCTTAGGCTACGCACGCTCGCAGTACACGGATGAAGCTTTTCGGACCGAAGCCCGGGAGGGCATCGAAGAATATGGTCGCTTCGATCCCTCTGATGAGGAATGGGACGAATTTGCGCGCCATCTCCACTACATCAGCGGTGGCTACGACGACGTCGAGAGCTTCCAGCGCCTGTCCGCCCGGGCCGCCGAGCTGGATGACCTGCATCATACCGAAGGCAATCGCCTCTTTTACCTGTCAACGCCGCCCACTGTCTTCAAACCGATTACGACCCTGATCAGCGAGGTCGGCATGGCGGAAGCAGGTGAAGACCGCTGGGCGCGCCTGATCATTGAGAAACCTTTCGGCCACGACCTGGCCAGCGCCGCCGACCTGAATCAGCACCTGCGCCAACACTTCCGGGAAGATCAGATATATCGCATCGATCACTACCTGGGCAAGGAGACCGTCCAGAACATCCTGGTCTTTCGCTTCGGCAACGGCATATTCGAGCCTATCTGGAATCGCAACTACGTCGATCACGTCCAGATTACGGTATCCGAAAGTCTGGGGGTAGGCGATCGCGGCGGGTATTACGAACGGGCCGGCGCGATCCGGGACATGATCCAGAACCATGTGATGCAGCTCGTGGCGTTGACGGCCATGGAGCCGCCGGTGGCCTATGACGCCAAAGCCGTCCGAGACCAAAAAGTCAACGTCATGCGCTCAATCCGCCCCCTGGATCAGCGGGGCGTGGAAGGCTGCGTGGTCCGGGCCCAATATTCCGGCGGCCACGTAAATGGAAAAGAAATCCCGGGCTATCTGGAAACCGAGGGCGTTGCCCCGGATTCGACGACCGAGACCTATGTTGCCTGGCGTCTACAGATCGACAACTGGCGCTGGAACGGCGTGCCCTTCTACATTCGCACGGGCAAGGCCATGGCGACCAAACTGACGGAGATCAACGTTGTCTTCCGGCGCCCCCCGCTCATGTTCTTCAAGGACTTCGATAACGATTACCACATCCCCCACAATGTGATCACCCTGCGCATTCAGCCGGACGAAGGCATCCATCTCGCCTTTGACGCCAAGCGCCCGGGACCCATCATCGATGTGAATCCCGTCATGATGAATTTCTCCTATGCCGAGACCTTCGGCACGGAGCCGGCCGAAGCCTACGAGCGGCTGCTGCTGGATGCCCTGCTCGGCGACGGTACGCTCTTTATTCGCGGCGATGAGATCGAAGTGGCCTGGGATCGGGTGACGACCGTGCTGGAAGGATGGCGCGAGGAAGAAAGGGGAGCCGATCGAACGCTCCGCCTGCCCAGCTATCCGGCCTCCAGTTGGGGTCCGGCCGAAGCGGACGCGCTGCTCGCGGCCGAGGGCCGCTACTGGCGCAATCCTTATCAACTCGTGAAACGGTAGCACAGTCCATGGATGCCAAGCGCCAACATGTCGAAGTCGTAGACGATCAAGCTGCTTTCGTGCGCACCGCCGTAGAGCTGATCACGGCGGCGGCGATTATCTCCATCGGCCGGCGGGGCTTCTTCCGCATGGCACTGGCCGGCGGATCGACGCCCCAGGCGGTCTATGAAGCCCTGGCCACCGATCGCGATATCGACTGGCGGCGCTGGCAACTCTTCTGGGGCGACGAGCGGACCGTCCCCCCCGACAGTGAGGAGAGCAACTACCGCATGGTGCGGACTGCCCTGCTGGACCGTCTGCCCGTCGCACCCGGTCTCGTAATACGTATGGCCGGCGAGGCGGAGCCGGATGCCGCAGCCGCCAGCTACGCAGAGTCCCTGCGGGAGCTGGTTCCGGCCAATCCCTATTCGG
>CAYZLP010000659.1:0-3527 GCA_964478635.1 uncultured Caldilineaceae bacterium | reverse complement strand
GACCTCGGTTACTCCGACGTCGGCGTGCGTTGAATGGACATAGATTTCGTCGTACAGCGGGCCGCCGGCGACCTCCAGCTTGCTGAATTTGCCACCGGTGGCTCGGTAATGGACCTGAGGCAGCAAGTCGCTCGAGAACGAATCGGCATCCACATGGATTTCATCTGAGATCTCGCTGTAGGATTCGTATACGCGGAGGGCATTCTTGCCGGTTCCGTTCAACTCGAAAAGATGAAGAAGGCTGGCAACCGTTTTGCCTGTTCCAGTATTGTAGGTGTTCATCACCAAGTCGTGATTGCGCAGGGCTTCCAGCGTCCGCATCTGATGGTAGAGTGGCCATGGCTCCAAGTTGTACGGATTGGTCGACGCGCACTTTTCAGAATGGGGGAGAAGGTGAATAGTCGTCATGACAGTTCGTCAATCCCATAGCGCATGCCTACAGGCAGCATCACAGTCTTGCCAATCTGATAGAAACGCCCACTCATCTGCGCATTCCGTACCAACGGCGCAGGTGGTACATTGATCAGGTCAAAAACTATTGGCGTCATCCCATCTGGTAGATCGCCGAGGCTGAGCAGGAACGGAATCGATACGTTCTGAGCGTCGACCTCCTCGAATTTGACTGCTTGTGTTTCGACTTTTGCCTTGCTCATGAACTTACCAAGACGCACGTAACTTGGTATAGCTACGGCTTCGTCACTCAACACATAGGCGGTGGCCCGGTTGCCAATGGCCAGAAAGCGAATGCGTCCGTATTGCGGCCGTGTTTCTGCTCCCACTTTTCGCCGCCGCCCGTCAGGGAAGTGGACCCACCAGGACTTCCCCCTGTTCTCGGCCCAGCCGCCTTCCGGTATGGTCACAAGAGCCCCTGCCCCCATGGCCGACCAGTAGGCGTCGGGCTGAGCGTTAAACTGGCCCAGCATAAATCGCGGCTCATCCTCGATCGTGGCTGGGGTGACGTAGAGTCCCTGCTCATTGAGCGTACCTAAGTGCTCTTTGTAGTGGATCGTGCCGTCGTTGTAGTAAGACGATTGACAAAAGCCGAAGGCATAGCTCAGCGCAATATTGCCGATGAGTGGCTCGGTGAAATATGTGGCGCTCACCTCGCGGCTGCTGAAGAAGGTTGCCTCCATGAGCGTCAAGGTACAGCGATAGATATGCATAGGTGTACCTAACCTTGTGCACCATAGATCTTGCTCGTGGCCTCCAGCATTTGCTGGACGGACTCTGCATTGCCGTAGAGCGCGCCGGCCTCCTCGATTAAGGCGCGGATATCCGCATCTGGCATGATTGAGAGTTGGCCGACAACGCCTCTGGATAACGTCTCCGTAGCCTTTTGCATGGCGCCAATCACGGCGTTAACACCAATCGGAAAGTCTGGTTCTGATTCACCGTTTCGCAGTTGGTCATAGACCGCCTGGGTCAGTTCAAGATTGCTGAAGAGTTCGCAGTCGCTGAAAACCACGCCCGCCACAATATTCTTGACCTTGCCGATCCGGGAAGAAATCGCCCCATAGCGTGTAGAACGCAGAATATTTCCCAGTACATAGCGAAATTCATCTTCTGTCACATCACGTAGGGTCTCGATGTCCAGAAAGATGCTTTCAGGCTTGACGTATTCATCGGTACCGATGCTGGTTGAAGCCCTGCCTGTCTCCGGATCGCGCATGGTGCTGTTGTCGAACAATGCATTGAACTGCTTCAAATCCGTTACTGTACTTGCGGCGTGGAGGCTAAAGGCGTCGTCGGTGACGACGCGTGATTTTTGCGCACCACCACCGCCGGCAGCGTAGCCATAAATCATGCAATCCATGCACTTCTCACACGGGTTATTGCGATTTAGAGAGCAGATCTCTGATTTGGCGTCTTTCTTGAAAAGCAGGTCATGAGCACGCAAGAGCTGCCTTCCAGTCCGTCGCTCAACCGCCGTTTGCTTGCGCTTGCTGATCACGACACGCTGAATAATGTCGTCGCCCTTCAGACCGGCATGAACAAACTCTTTACTGAGCGGTTCACCGCTGCCTTCAGTGCGAAAGATGGCTTCGGATTCGATGCGCCGCACCAGCAGCAAACTCACATAGCGGCCTTGCGGATAGTTGCTGTAGGTAGGAAGAAAATGGGTGGCATATTTACTGATGGTCGACATTGTGTGTTCCTCTCAATTTTACAATTTAATGGTTCGAATGAGGTGCAACAGGTTACGCTTCATCAGCGGTGAGTAACTCTGCTTGGTCCAACTCTTCGCCTTCGGCACCTTTGCGCGGAATCTGCTGGCGGAGGTAAAAGTGGTAGGCAGAACGTATCAATTTCTCGTCGCCTAGAAGCTTGCGTCGGTTGCCGCGATAGACGCCCTCAAGTACATCATCGAACCATTTGTCTACATACGCCTTGGTCGCATCCAGCTTCGTCTGACCAGGCTTGTATTGCTCTTCAGCAATACGCTCAAGGTGGTCGAAAATATCCTGCGTAGCGGCGGCCCTGAGGGTAGCCAGGTCAGCTTCGCCGGTATAATTCAGCTTTTGAAAGATATCTGCCACCGGGAAGAGAAGACTGCTTTTCTTCAACGTCCTCCCCAATAACCTGCTTTGCCAGGCCATTGCGGCCAGATCGGACAGTTGCTCGCTGAGTTCCTTCATGAATGCGCCTCCTCTCGATAGGGCTAAGGGTTCAACATGTTCGATGGCTTCCTGCATGAGCCACGTCAACAGGCCGTCGGTTTGTTCAGGTCCCCGTACTTTCGCCTCCAATAGTTTTTCCACGGTGTAGAAGACGCCAAGCGGGTTGCCGACCAGCGCACGAACAATACGCGGCGTGTTGTCGTCAGTAGAAAAGGTCAGCCGGCGTAGCGCAAAAAGGTGACCTACATCATGCCAAAGGATATTCAAGGGTCCGGCCTCATTGCCATCGCCTGAATACTGGGCAAAATCGTTGCGTGGCAGGAGCCCCTGGCATCCCAATGGAATATTGTCGATGTAGACATCTGGGAAATCATCCTTGTCCAGCGGCGGAATCGCCATATCGCTCATTAGCACCTTAACGCCCAAATGGCGTTGAAGGACCAAGGCGGTCCACAGTGCGAATAGAAAGTGCTCCAAATCGTTGTCGCCAGCCGGATTAATCGGAAAGATGATGAGGTTTCCAACTGTGTCGGAAAAACGCGGCATGTAGAGGCCGTAGGGCTGTGGACGATCCTTATTGGTACGGCTGCGGAAGGTCGGCATTAGCGTCCGACCTTGCAGGTAATCTTCTATGGCCGCACTTGTATTCATGTTTAGTGCATGTAAGGCGCCATCTTCTGCAACAATATTCTGAATGGTGCCGCGCAAACCCTGAATGTATGGCCCGGTCAGGAATGAGTAAGGGTAAAGGTGAAGGTAGAGCGTCTTTTCTCCTCGTACCTCCGGGTAATTTAGCTTTTCAACAAGGAACTGAAGCTGGCAAACTGCGCAGATGTACTTCTTGGGTTCACCCCCGCCACCCCGAAGCCGGTTGGAGAAAGTCTGCACGGTGATATCTGATCGCACATC
>CAYZLP010000658.1:0-3528 GCA_964478635.1 uncultured Caldilineaceae bacterium | reverse complement strand
GTAATCATCGCCAATCGGGGCGGTCGCCTCCCACCAGAGGCGGACATGGACCCAGCCGCTGGGCGGATGTAGTGCGTCGTCGGTGGCGGCGAGCGTGGGCGTGAGGATTTCGCAGGCGGCCAGGGTGAGCCCCGGCGCGAGTTCGGCGGCAGGGAAAGCCGCGTCGTCACTCAGCGGGGGCAGGCGATCGTAGATGTGGCGCAGCGCGTAGCCGCTGAGCTTCACGCCGGCCGGATATTGCTCCGTGATCAGGGGGAAATTGCGGCTGAGCCATCTTTCCACCAGACGGTCGTCGTCTACGCCCTCCAGATGACTTTGGGTGAGCCAGAGCGTTTCCGCGCCGAAATCAACCAGGCCAAGCAGGGGCGGCGCCACCACATCATCCACCATGTCCGGCGTCAGCGTGCCGCCGTACGGAAAGAAGAGGGGCAGCGTTTCCTCCGACAATTCCTGGCGTAGGTACCAGGCCAGCGGACGGCGCGTATAGTCGACGTGGGCCAGCGCAGCCGCGGGCAGCGCTGGGCTGCGCTGTTCGTAATTCGTGATGTAAGCAGCCGCCGCGCGCCAGTTTTCGCGATACATCTCCGGCGTCCACAAGCGGGGTAGGGCTGCCACGAAGAGTACGACCGTCAGGAGCGTCAATACGGCTCCCGCCAGGGTGAATCGCTGACCAATCGCCACGATGCCCCGGGCCAAAGCCCACAAGACGAAAGGCGCCATAAAGAGGAGGTAGCGATCTTCCTGAAAGATCGAGTCGCTCTGCCGCAGCAGCAGATTGGCGATCAGCAACGGGACGCCGATCCAGAGCATGAGCCAGGCTTGGTCGAGATAGGGGGGGACTCCAGGCGCGGAACGGTGTGCGCGCCGCCAGGGCAACGCCAGCCCGACGAGGATGAGGGCGGCGAACAAGAGGATCGCGGCGTTCTTGACGGGGTCGGGCCAGTCGATGCGCCAGATCGTGAAGAGGCGAATCAGCTTCTCTGTATTGGCGAAAATGTCCTGAAAGGCCGTGCCTGGCGTGCCTTCCGCTTCGCTCACCAGCCAGGCATTGCGCGCCAGCGGCAGAAAGAGGAGGCCGGCCACACCGACGGCCCCCGCGCCTTCGGCAAAGCGACCCCAGGGCCAACTGCCATCCGGTTGTCGATCCAGCATGAACAGGGCAACGACACTCAAGCCCGCAGCCGGCAGCAGGAAGGCGGCGAAGAGATAGCTGTAGAGCGCGGCCTCCATCGCGACGATGAAGCCGATCCACCAGGCGAGACGCATGCGCCAATCGGGGCTTTGCCAACCCCGCAGCAAGCAGTAGGCCGACCAGACCAGCCCGGTTGTCGCCGGTTGGAACATGCGCAGTTCCTGGCTGTACCAGACGAGCAGCGGCGCCAGGGCAACCAGGAGCCCGGCCAGCAGGCCCGTGACGCGTCCGCTGAGGCGGCGGACCAGGAGGAGCAGCCCGACAACCGTCAGCACGCCCAGCAACGCGCCCAGCCCACGCAGCGCGGCATCGTTCTGCGCCAGACCGAACCACCCAAGCGCTTCCTGCCAATAGTGCAGCATCACATAGTAGACGGGCGGGTGCTTCTCTTCAACCAGCTTCGTCGTCACTTGCCAGGTGTAGCCGGGATCCGACCCGGCCCAGGCCAGGCTGACCGCTTCGTCAAACCAGACGCTGTGGTAGTTCAACCGCCAGAAGCGCGTCAGCGCGGCGGCGATGACGACCAGAATTTCCGGCCAGGGACCTGCGTAGACGCGCGCAAATGGGGCGCCAGACGCCGGTGTGTTTGTGTGGTTATTCGATTTGATAACAGGAAGCCGGATATTCATGCGTGCTGTTTGACGAATCGATGTTTGTTGGCTAGATTATCCTTGACTTCGGACCGAGCCTTGCGTGCTGCTGCGCAAGCGCAAGGCGTTTCCGTTTTCGAGGTGAAAATATGACCGCCGTATACACATACACGGAAGCACGTCAACGTCTTGCCTCCTTGCTGGACAAGGCTGTCAGCGAGGGCGAAGTCCGCGTCAAGCGCCGGGACGGTCAGATCTTTGTTATTCGACCGGAGCGAAGAACTGCTTCACCTCTCGATATTGAGGGCATCGATCTGCCGATTTCGACGGAGGAGATTGTTCAATTGCTGGCCGAAAGCCGGCGCTATTCCCAGTAATCGATCACTGCAGCCGCAGTGCAGCGCGAAACTCTTTGTCCTTCGCCTCAATCTTCCACCACTGCTCCGCCCAATCCAAGGTCCCGCAGCGGCGCACGGCGGTAATACCGTCGTCGCGCCCGGACTTCGTTCAATTCTTCCTCCAGACGGGCTTGACGCAAGTCCGCTTCGGCATTGTTGCGCACGCCCGTTCCCTCTGTGATGCGCACCGCGTCGCCCGGTTCGTTCTCCGGCGACCATTCCACAAGCTCGATCAGGCCCCGGTGCTGGAGCCAAAGCAGGCTTTCGTGGATGACGCTTTCCGTCGTGCCCAGGCGTGCGGCCATGCGATCCACGTAGATGAGACCGTCCCGGGCTAGGGCAAACTTGCACATGCCCGCCACCTGCTTGAGGACGCCGTCCAGGGTATCGTCAGTCGTCGCTTCCGCGCACAGGTAGAGCACCTTTGCCTGACTGGTCTCCCGCAGCCATTGAAAAAGCGATAAGGAGGGCGGCGCGTTCCAGATAACCAGCGGCGTTTCTGGCGCCGCGCTGACTGTCAAACGGGGCGAATAGACGACCTGGCCGGGCGCAGCGTCTTTGGTCAGCGGCAGGCCTGCGCCCTCGGCTACCCAGGTCGCCGCAGCCGGGAGTTCGTCAACGCTTGTCGTGTGCGAGCGCCAGTCGAAAACGCGCAGCGGAGGTGGCGCAGGCGCCTCCGCACGGCCCGGTTCGGCAAGCGGATCGCGCTCGGCGCTGCGGATGCCCTCGAACATGAGCTGCAGCGTGCGATCGCCGCGGAACTCGTTGATGCTGAGCGTGTAGACCAGGTCGACCGGCCCGCTTGGGATGTCGGCATCGCCGCCGCGGAACCAGACGACCTGCTGGCGGGCGCCGTTCTGGGCCACGGTCAGCCGCCGATGAGAGCCATCCGCACCCATGCGCCGATCTTGTTCAATGGTGACGCTGCGGCTGAGGAAGCGGGGCGTAGGGTTGCCGTTGCCGAAGGGCGCCAGGCGCTGCACTTCCTCAGCCAAAACCAGATCAAGTTCACCCAGGTCGGCCTGCGCGTCGATGACGAGCCCCGTCGGCGCATCCGGAATCTGGTGCCGTTCCACCTGGCGGCTGAACTCCCGGCGGAAGGCGTCGATGTTGGCCGGCTCCAGGCTCATGCCCGCGGCCCCAGGATGGCCGCCGTAGCCGATGAGCAGGTCGCTGCAGGCCCCAATGGCCGCGCCGATATCGACGCTGGGAATGCTGCGCGCGCTGCCCCGGGCCATCTCGCCCGGCGGCGTGAGGAGCAGGATCGTCGGCTTACCAAATTCCTCCACCAGCCGCGACGCGACGATGCCCACGATTCCCGCGTGCCAGGCGGGATGGGCCAGCACCA
>CAYZLP010000657.1:0-3533 GCA_964478635.1 uncultured Caldilineaceae bacterium | reverse complement strand
TGAAAAAGCAAAGCTACTCCAGTGGAACGATCTGGGAAGAGATGGCCGGCTATAGCCGGGCCGTGCGGGTGGGTGATCGCATTCTGGTCGCGGGCACTACGGCAACCGGCCCCGATGGGTTGGTCGGTGGCGACGATCCGGCCGCGCAGATGGACTTCATCGTCGATAAAATCGGGCACGCCATCGAGCAGTTGGGCGGACGTCTGGAAGACATCGTCCGTACCCGCGTCTTCATCAGCGACGTTGCCCACTGGGAGGCTGTAGCCCGGGCCCACGGCAGGCGCTTTGATCATATCCGCCCGGTCAACACTCTGGTCGAAGCGCGCCTGGTGGGATCGGAATATCTGGTCGAGGTAGAGGCAGAGGCGATCATTGGCGCGGGTGGCGCGTAGTCTATGCTGCGAGAATCTCGGTTTTGTCCTTTTCAGCCTGCTGGTCTGAAATCGCTGCGGTCCCAGACGCCGTGAAATTCAGCCTCCGCCTGAACAACGATCTAACGCTCCCGGAATACATTGCGCTGGCCCAGACCGCCGAGGCCGCGGGATTCGACCAGATTTGGATTTCGAACGATCTCTTCCTGCGCAGCGCACCCGTAATTCTGGCGGCTGTGGCCCAGGCCACCGAGCGCATCGAAATCGGCAGCGGCATTCTCAATCCCTATACGATCCATCCAGCCGAATTGGCCATGCTGGCTGCAACAATGGATGAACTGAGCGGCAACCGTTTCAACCTGGGACTGGCGGCCGGCGCTGGGGAATTCTTCAAATGGGTCGGGCTGGAGCAGCGTACGCCCCTGGCCGCGGTGCGCGAGACCCTGATTGCGGTCCGTGCCCTCCTGCGCGGCGAGCGGGCTCCCATCGACGGCCGCTTTCTGCAGTGGCAAGACGAGGCCTACCTGCGCTTCCAGCCGCCCCGGGCAACGCCGCTCTACGTCGGCGCGATGGGGCCGAAAATGCTGACGCTATCCGGTGAACTGGCCGACGGCGTTTTGCCCCTACTGTTCCCGCCGGAACATTATTTCGCGGTCCGGCCCCTCGTGGCCGAAGGTGAAGCAGTGCGCGATCCCGGCCTGCCGCCCCTCGATTTTGCCGTCTGCATCTGGGTATCATTGGCCGAGGACCGGGTGGCGGCCCGTCGCGTGCTGGCCCACAAGATTGCCTACTACGGCCACGCGCTTGGCCCCTTGATTCTCGATCAGCTGGGCCTGACCCAGAACGACTTCCGCCCCATCGAGCGGGCCATCATGATCGAACGTGACGTAAAGAAGGCCATCGCGCTGGTCGACGAGCGCATGCTGCGCATCGGCGTGGTCGGGACCGCAGAGGACGTGATCGAGCGCCTTGCCCCGCTAGTAGCAGCCGGCGCCACCCATCTCAGCTTTGGCCCGCCCCTGGGCCCAGACCCGCGCGCAGCGGTCGCGATGTTGGGGCGCGTGGTTGAGGTTCTGGGGCCATAGGGACTAGTACATTGCGGCGTAAATACCACGGTGGAAATTCGGCTACTCTAACACTGGTAGAAACTGTCGGTTCATTTCCGCCGGGATTTCCTAGCCTATTCATCCGCCCATGGCGTTGCGCTCACGTCGTCATGGCGGAGCGTGCGGGTGGCGACGCGATCGATGCGCAGAATGAGCTGGCAGGCCGGGTCGGGGCAGATGATGCGGCTGTCGGTTTCCATCCAGTCGGCCGGGTGGTTGTGTCGCTGTTTGGCCGGTAGGAGTGGAATGGCTGCCTGTAGGGCGTAGAGGCAGAAATCTTTGCCGTCGGGCAGGGAGATCTTGCCGCTGCGCATGTAGAAACAGTCGCCGACGGCCATGCTACAGGTGCAGTGGCCGTCGATGCGTTCGACCGTTATCTGTAAATCGTAGAGTTCAAATTCGTCACTGCGGGGTCGTTGCGACATGATTCCCTCGGATGCTCCGCAACGGTGGCTGCATGCAGCATGTGTGCGGATTTGTTGGCACTGTTTCGCTGGCGCTATCCCGTAGTGTAAACAAAAAACGTCCGGAAGGGTAACCTCCCGGACGTCTTGTCTTCGGC
The DNA here is from genome assembly GCA_964478635.1 of uncultured Caldilineaceae bacterium. Classification (GTDB taxonomy): domain Bacteria; phylum Chloroflexota; class Anaerolineae; order Caldilineales; family Caldilineaceae; genus JAGRCP01. The sequence goes on along the minus strand of CAYZLP010000657.1, from coordinate 1,494 downwards.
TGGGTTATTCATCGCGCTCAACTACGTAGCGAACGCAGTTCCTCGTATAGCTCCGCTTCCCGTTCACTCAGACTGGTCGGGATCTGAATCTCGACCCGGGCGAGCAGATCGCCCCGTTCATCGGGATTCTTGAGGTGGGGCATGCCCAATTTCCGCAAGCGGAAGGTCTTGCCGCCCTGCGTGCCGGCGGGAACCGTCAGCACCACGGGGCGTTCCAGCGTCGGTACCTGCACCTCGCCGCCCAGGATAGCGGTGTAGACATCGATGGGCACGTCAACGGTCAGGTTGTCGCCTTCGCGTGTGAAGCGACGATCCGGCTCAACCGTGATGCGCAAGACAATGTCGCCTGCGCCGCCTGCGCCCCGCATGCGGACCTTGGAACCGGTCTTGACGCCCCGGGGTATATTGACCTCGAAGCGGCTGCCGTCGGTTGCTTCCAAGGTGCGGGTGGCGCCCCGGAATGCCTCCTGCAGCGTCACCGTGATCGGCACCTCCGTCGCCCGGGGTTGCGCTTGTGCCGCATGCGGCTCGTAGCTGTAATAGCCCCCATCCCCGCCGTACGGATCGCGCTGTGCGCCACCCATGCCGCCATAAGGATCGTACTGGGCGCCGCCCATGCCGCCGCCGCTCATACCGCCGCCGAACAGGGCATCGAAGAAGCTGGAGAAGCCGCTGCCGCCCCGACTTCGTCCGGTGCGACCGCCGCCCATGCCGCCCAGACCCATCTGGCGGAGAATTTCATCCAACTCCTCGGGCGAAACCTGGTAGGCGCCGCCCATGCCGCCGCCCATGCCGCCCATTCCACCCATGCCGGGGCCTCCGGCTCCTGCGCCGGCCCGGGCGTACTGCTCCCATTGGGCGCCGAAGCGATCGTACTGCTTGCGCTTCTCGGCATCGGACAGAACCGTGTAGGCCTCGTTGATCTCCTTGAACTTGGCTTCGGCGGTGGCATCGTCCGGATTGCGATCCGGATGGTATTGCTGGGCCAGTTTACGGAAAGCCTTCTTGATATCTTTCTCATCGGCATCGCGTGAGACGCCCAGTATTTCGTAATAGTCTCTGAATTCCATTGTCACCTCGATATCTCGAACTCTACGCGCCGCGGCTTACCAAGACCCTGGCCGGGCGAACGATCTGGTTGCCGTCACGATAGCCGGCCTGCAGAACCCGGGTGATGTGGTCGGCAGGAACTTCGTCAGCGGGTTCCTGCCCCACGGCTTCGTGCAGATTCGGGTCGAAGGCAGCGCCCTCGGCCTCGATGCGTTCTACGCCATAGCGCCGGAGCGTTTCCAGGAATGCGTGCCGTGTCGCTTCAATGTTCTTCACAAAATCCTGGCCGGCGGCCGTCTCCCCGGCCGCACCGACATGCTCCAAGGCCAGGTCCAGATGATCGGCCAGGGGCAGCATATCGCGCAAGATCCGGTTGCGCTCACCGATTACCTCTTGCTCCTTGCGCGTTTCCCAGCGTTTGCGCATGTTTTCCATGTCGGCCTG
>CAYZLP010000656.1:0-3535 GCA_964478635.1 uncultured Caldilineaceae bacterium | reverse complement strand
CCTGCGAGATGAGACCTGCCGCTGTGTAATTAGGACTGCAACAAGATACTGCTTGGTCGTACAAAAGTTTGAAAACGGAGGAATTCGAGCCTGTGCGCCATGGGCGGGTCGAGCATAGCCCGCTACGCACTGTTCATTCCATTTTGTGCTTGAAATACGCTGCATTCGCCGCCGTGGCAAGCATGCTGAGTTCCGGGAAGGTCCGTCGAGCGCATGATTCTATGGACATAGAACGGAGGAATAGATGGAGCTGGACAATCGTTTCGCCAGAGCCGACCTCAAGTGGGAAATGGTTTTCGCCCAGACGTGCAAAATATTCGTTCTCTGCTAGACAGCCTCTTCAGGCAGCGATTGTTAAGACCATTTTCAGCACCTCATGATTTGTCATTCTGAGCGGGTTAAACCGGTCTCGTTGCTCTGGCGAAAGACCAGTGAAGAATCTCGCCTTGCAGCAAATCGTGAAGTACCAATTTTAGTGGGCTGAATCGTAACAGAGATTTCAGTGCATGTCAAACGAATTTGAACCGGCATGCACCCGTAGGCATTCCGACCGTTTATGGCTCCCCCAACCAGGCGCGCAAGAGGCGGATCTGGCCATCAATTGCGCGCCGGCTCGTGCCGCCGGATGCAGTCCGCCGTTCCACACTTTGCTCGAAGTCCCAAACAGCAAAGACATCCTCTTCAAATGCCTCATGCAGGCTAAGCAAATCGTCTAGTTCCAGCTCGCTCAGCGGGATGCCCTGGACCTCGGCCATGCGTACTGCCGCGCCGGCAATATGATGGGTTTCCCGGAAGGGCACGCCTTTGCGCACGAGATACTCGGCCAGATCCGTGGCCAGCATTTCCGGCGTCAAGGCCGCCTGCATGAGAACCGGATTCGGCGTAAGCGTGGAAATGACGCCGCAGGCAATCTGAATGGAGCTGCCTACGTTGTCGACGGCATCGAAGAGGGGCTCTTTGTCCTCCTGCAGATCTTTATTATAGGTACTGGGCAATCCTTTCAGCGTCGTCATCAACCCGGTCATGTTGCCCAGCACTCGACCAGACTTGCCCCGCAGCAGTTCCAGGGCATCGGGATTCTTCTTCTGCGGCATGAGGCTGCTGCCGGTGCTGTAGGCGTCGGCCAAGGTGACGAATGAGAATTCCCGGCTGCTGTAAATGATCAAATCTTCGGCCAGTCGACTCAGGTGCAGCATGGTCATGGTTGACCAGAAGAGAAACTCGGCCACGAAATCGCGGTCGCTGACCCCGTCCAGGCTGTTGCCCGTCACGGCGTCAAAGCCAAGATCCTCGGCCAACGCCGCCCGGTCGATGGGGAAGGGATTACCGGCCAGAGCGCCGCTCCCCAACGGCATGACGTTGACCCGCCCGGCCACTTGGTCCAGCCGCTCGGCATCCCGCTGCCAGGCCCAGGCGTGGCTGAGCAGCCAGTGGCTCCAGCGAATGGGCTGGGCGGGCTGGAGGTGCGTGTAACCGGGCATGAGCAGTTCGATCTCCTGCTCGGCCCGGTCGACGGTGACGCGGATGAGCTGCACCAAGTAACTCTGTAGCGCAGCAATCTCACCGCGCAGCCACAGACGCACGTCGGTTGCAACCTGGTCATTGCGGCTGCGCCCCGTATGAAGCTTACCGGCCACCGGCCCGATCAGCTCCGTCAAGCGGCGCTCGTTGGCCGTATGGATATCCTCGTCGCCCGCCATGATGACAAACGTGCCGCTCCGCCATTCTTCGGCCACTGCCTCCAGGCCGTCAACGATGCGGGCAACCTCATCAGGCGCGAGCAGATCCGCCTTGCCCAGGGCCCGGGCATAGGCCTGGCTGCCGAGGATATCGGCCTGCCAAAGGCGCCGGTCGAAGTGGATGGAAGCATTAAAGGCCTCCATGAGCGGATCGGTTTCACCGGTGAAGCGGCCGCCCCATAATTTCTTGCCCATGCCTGCTACTCCTGCACTTGTGTGAGATCAGCGTCGGGTAAATCGGTTGGCGGCTGGAACGGCCGATAGCGGGTCAGCGGCAAGTAGAATGCGGCTCGACCCGTGCGCCACCACACCCACCAGACCGTCAAGCCAACTCCGGCCAGCATAGCCAGCAGCCCGATCAGTCCTGCCTCCGGCCCGAATGCGCCGCCGGTCCAGCGTACGGGTCCCGCCTGCTCGATCTCCAGCAGCGCTACCCCGCCATAGCTCCGGCCGCTGACGGGGTAGCCAAAGACCGTGCCCTGGAAAAAATTCCAGGAAAAATGCAGGCCGATGGGGATCGCCAGACTTCCGGTCAGGACATAACCCAGGCCGAACAAGAGGCCAAGCAGGAAAAGATTGCCCGTGCTGGCCAGGCTGCTGTTGGGATTGGTCGTGTGCAGCCAGGCAAAAATCACCGATGAAATGAGCCATGCGAGCAGAATAGCCGCCCGCGGATCGAGCCAGCGCAGGTTCAAACCCTCAGACAAGTTGCGCACTTGATAGCCGCTGGAGAGCAGCTCTTCCGTCAGGCTGATCACCACAAACGCGACTAGGGGCGCCAGTAGGGCCAACAACAGGGGCAATCCATTCTCGGGTGGAGGCAAGGCCCGGCTCACCCGGATCCAGCCCAGCAGCCGTTCGATGAGAAAAATGGCGGTCATGAGCACGCCCCCCAATGCGACGCCAAAGCCCAGATCCACCCACCAGCCGCCATCGATGTGGAAGCCCAAATCCGCAAAGGGCCGACGATCCACGTAGCGGACGATCGCCCAGGTAACGGCATAGATGACGACTGCCGAAACGAGAAAGTGAACGGTCTGCTCGAAAAGGGGCGCCAGGGCGGGCATACGACGCCCGAGCCACCCAGTCAACGTCCCGCCAAGCCAGCGATTCAGCAGCAGGGGGCCGTAGAGATATGCGGCGAGCTGTAGTCCGATTCGCCAGCCGGCCCGAAGGCGCGCCTCGGCTTCGTTCCAAAAAATCGCAGTCAGCGGTGGCATAGACGAAAATTGAGCCGGTAGGGTACGGGCTGTGGGCCGGCACTTCACCGGGATGAAACTCTTGTGGTGCGTATTCGACCGGTTGGGGCAGCTATGCTGCACTGCGTTATTCTATATCGGAACCGCCTGCATGTGAAAATAGGGGTAAAAATGGAAGATAGCTGCCGCGGCAATCACCCGCTTTGCAGGATAATCCATGCAGGATAATCCATGATGTACGTAGAGCCATCAGTTCAACCGACGACACAACGCCTATGAGTGACGATCTCAAGCGGGCCAAGGAGAAAGCGGCGGACTATTCGACTGCCGCCGCGCCCGGTCCGGCGAAATCGGGACCGGCGGAAGCCGACGAAAAAGCTGCAACCAAAACGCCCGGCGAAGAGCAGAAGCAGCGCAAAGAGACCTGGGATCTCGACCAGTGGGAATCCTTTGCCGATCAGCGCATCGAAGAGGCCATGCGCGCCGGTGTGTTTGACAACCTGCCGGGCCGGGGCAAGCCGCTGGCCAGTGATGACGAACCTTTTGAGCCCAGCGAGCTGCGCATGGCCAATAAACTACTGCGGAACAACGATCTGA
>CAYZLP010000655.1:0-3550 GCA_964478635.1 uncultured Caldilineaceae bacterium | reverse complement strand
GTTGTTCAGCCGGCCAGATCAGCCGACGGACACAAGTCCGCCAGCGTGCAGTTGGCGCAGTCGGGCTTGCGGGCGTTGCAGACGCGCCGCCCATGAAAGATGAGGAGGTGAGAGAGGTCGATCCAGTCCTTCTGGGGAACCAGTTCCATGAGATCGCGCTCGATCTTCTCGGGCGTGCTTTCGTCGGTAAGGCCCAGCCGATTGGCGAGGCGCTTGACGTGGGTGTCGACCACGACGCCATCGGCTTTGTGATACCAGACGCCCAGAACGACGTTGGCCGTCTTGCGGGCCACCCCGGGCAAGGTGAGCAGATCGTCCATCTCCTCTGGAACCTGGCCGCCGTACTCGGCGACTATGCGCCGAGCCGCGCCCTGGATGTTCTTGGCCTTGTTGCGGTAGAAGCCGGTCGAGCGCACGGCCTCTTCCAACTCACCGATGTCGGCCGCCGCAAAATCCTGCGCGGTGGGATAGGTAGCAAAGAGTGCGGGCGTCACCTTGTTCACCCGCTCATCAGTACACTGGGCCGACAGGATGGTCGCGACCAGCAACTGCAGCGCATCATCATGTTCCAGCGCGCAACAGGCATCCGGGTGGGCCGCCCAGAGGCGCCGGATAATCTCGTCGATGCGCGCTGCGGCCGGCGCGTCGGGCGTGAGGGGTTGGATAGACATGAGAATCTCTTATCTTATTGTCACATTATTTGAACTTCGTACTTTCCTCCAGTGCGGAAACCGGCGGGAATGTACGAAGTTCAAGTGACGTCTCTGTTACGACAACGGCATCACGGGCGTAGCCGGAATCCGATAATCCGAATCATCGATGCGCTGCCAGGGGTAGTGAATGAAATCTTCGGTGACTTCCACGTAGTAGTCGGGCTCTTGATCGGGGAAGAGGCTGCTGCCTTTCTTCCAGTGAATCACGGCCAATTCGGGAAAGCCGCCGGCCGTTTCGATGCGCCCCTTGACGGCCATGATGGTGCGCCCCCGATACCAGAGGTTGTCGACGACCAGGATTTTGCGCCCCACCAGGATCGGATCGGTCGGGAACTGGAGAAAACGCGGCCAGCTCAAACGCGTTTTGTTGCCCGGATCCTCGTTGAAGAGTACGGCCGCCGTCAGCACTTCCTTCATTTTTAGCGCTTCCGCAACCATGCCGCCGGGGATAATGCCGCCCCGCGTGATGACAAGTATCGAGTCATAGGGCGGATTTAGCTTGAAGATCAGCTTTGTGATCAGCTCTTCCGTATCATGCCACGAGAGGTAAACGTGCTTCATGAGGATTCCTCAGTCAATTGAAAGTCCACAGACGCTCCGGATACGATGACCCTAATTGAACCGCAAACAGGCCAATCTGTCCAAAGTAGCAACGGCGTGCATGCACCAGCCCGGTCGTCGGTTGCCCAACCGCCTCCAAAAGCCCGGCATTAGCGAGCCGGAGCGCGTCAACGCTACGGCAAGGATGGGTCCGCTTCCTCCACCAGGGGCGCCAAGCGAACGCCGGCAGCCGCCGCCTCGACCGCCCGGTGACTGACGGTAGCCGTGACAATCGCACCAGCCTCGGCCGGCACAGTCACCGACTGCTCCGCCGGCTCTATGCGCAGCGCCGGCGGCCCGTCCAGGCTCAGGTCGTAGCGCCCCGGCGCAACGCGCCACAGGCGAAAATCGCCTTGCGGATCGGTCACGGTCTCGTCCACGATTGTCCCGTCGGCAGTGCGGAGCAAGACCTGGATGCCGGGGACGCGTAGATTCCCACCGACCCAGGCCGCCCTGCCGGGTCGCAAGGTGAGAGCAACCGGATCGTGATCGCTGGCATGATGGACGGTCGTGACGTCCACTCGCTCCGGATAGGCGTAATCGGCATTGATGCGGATCGGCTCGATGGCGGCCACGTCGCGCAAGATATTGGCCGTCGCGACCATGTGGTCGAGCACCTGGCTACCGCCGTTGAAGACATAGGTATAACGCGCCATGGGCGGCAGCAGGTCATAGAGATGGACCAGTTCCGGCGTTACGTTCTCGCGCAGGGTTTCCACCGGCGCGCTCGCATAGTAATCGTTGAGGTCGCCCACGACCAGGACCCTGGTCGTCGGATCTGCGTTTATCCGGCCCTGCACGACACTGGCGACATGGGAGGCCTGGGCAGTCCGGCGCACCACGTTGACCGTCTCATCCCCGCCCTTGCTCTTCCAGTGGTTATTGATGACTGTGAGGGCATAGGGCTGCTCCCAGGCGCCCTGAATCATGAGATCCACGACCAGGGGCGGCCGGTTGAAAAGTGGGAACTCACCATCGGGACATGCAGCCAGAAGCGGCGCCACGCCGTAATCCGTGGCGGAGCAGCCCTGGGCCAGGATCACGTTCGTAACGGCCACCCGATCCCGCCGGGTAAGCAAGGCGTTGGTCAGGGGAAACTCGCTGCTGATGGTCCCGGGCCCGCGTACCGCAGTGGCTGCATAGTCCAGTCCGTAACGATTGCGCAGAACAGTCGCCAAGTTTTCGGCGTCTTCCGGCGAGCCGGCTTCCTGCAGGGCGATGATCATGCAGCCATTTAGCGCTTTGGCGACGGCGTGGGCTCGCTTCTGGAGCTGTAGGGCATACTCCATGGCGGCAGGAAACTGATCGATCCCGCGGCCCAACCCCCAAAGGTTGACGCTGCACAAGCTGATCTCGTCAGGCTGCGCGGCGGGCAGAAATGGACCCACGGGCTGTACCGCCATCACCGTACCGGAAATGGCCTGCCCGGGCAGTGGAATCAGCTGATACTTGCCGAAGTTATAGTCGAGGACAGCCACGACCGCGTCAGCATCGCCCGGCGCCGCGCCCAGGCCGATTCGATCGCCCCAGTTGAGCTCGGGCAATTCGGCCCCGAAGCCTCCGCTCAAGTACATGAGCCCCTGCATGCGCGCGCCGTCGGCCTGAAAGACGCGCCCCCCCGGCGTAGCCGCGGGCCAGGGATCGGGCAAGAAGGCGATTTCCACATCCCCGTTGCCAAAGCGTTTGGTCGCGCCCTGAACGGTACCGACCAGATCATCCACCCGGACGAGCATGCCTTCCACGTGTTCAAAACGCACTACGGGATCAAGACCGGGCTGGGCCGGTTCAACCACAGCAGGGACCAGATCCACCGTCCTGCAATAATCGACAGGCTCCGGCTCGCGGACGCGGGAAAGCTCCGTCTTTTCATAGAACTCATCCACAAAGCCACGGCGGACGGCGACGCACTCGCCCGCGGTGAGATTCGGCCGCGTCCGGGTGTAGATGAAGAGGCCGTCACTCGTGCGCGGATCGCCGTCGCCGGTAGGGTCCTGGAGGTAGAAGCCGGTCGCGGTGACGCCGCTGACCACGCCGTAGGTGTCGACCCACTGCTCGGTCAGCGGCGTTTCGCTGCCTGCGCCTTGAATCGCATAGATCGGTACGATGTTCACCGGAACGTCGGCCTGGCTATGCGCGCGTGCGCCGGAAAGGGAAAGAAGGGCAAGAAGGGCGCTGAAGAGCGCAAAACTCATGCTGACTACGGGGGATCGCAGCATTGGCGGGCCTTTCTGCGTATG
>CAYZLP010000654.1:0-3558 GCA_964478635.1 uncultured Caldilineaceae bacterium | reverse complement strand
TGAATCGCAGCGGCTTCTACGAAGTGGTGGCAGGCGCCGATGAAGGGCTGGCAGTCAACCTCACCTTGCGTGAAGCAGGTGCGCCGCCGGCCGACCAGGTCTGGATTCAGAACCGGACCGGCAAGCGCGAGACCGTCGTCTACCGTTCGGTTACCTATGAATTGGCGCCATCGACAGTTCAGGAGTTCTCGGTTGTAGACGATGCCTTGCCGACTTTCTTCTTGCGCTCGTGCGTGGTATTGGACGAGCGATCAGCGTGTGAGTGGGCGCCGGTAGTAGTCGAGCCGGGATTCTACTATAGCCTGGAAGAGCAGACCACGGTCGGCGGCCTCCCCGGCAGCGACATTACGGAGTTGATTATTGAACCCGTGGTAGCGGAAGCCGGCGAAGTGGCAATCGAGGCCGTGGCCGAATCCACGCCTCCGCAAATTCGCTGCAGCCTGTTGGTGCCCGCCCTGAACGTCCGGAGCGGCCCCGGCCTCGAATACCAGATCGTGGCCAAGATACGCGGCTCCGCAGAAGAACCGGCCACCGTCGTCGTGGTCGGACAAAACGACAGCGGCGAATGGCTGGCAGTGACGGATCGGCTCAGCGACGGCGGCTGGATCACAGGCAGCACTAGCTATATCGCGTGTGAAGGCGATGTGGCGTCCCTGCCGATTGCCGAAATCACCGATGGCCGACTTGAACCCACGCCGGTACCCGTCGCCCAACCGGCCGACGCGGAGGTGCAGCCGGAAGCTGCAGCCGACGCCGGCGGTGACGGAAGCGGTGTGGCAGCGACGGAAGCCAGCACCGGCACCGCGGATACGAGTCCCGCCGTGCCGGAAGGACTGGCCCTCATTCAGGTACGCAACGATTTCGAACAGCCGATGCGCTTCACGATCGATCAGAGATTTCGCCCCGAGTCCGGTCCAAGCGAGTATGATCTGGAGCCGGGCCAATCAGCGTCCTTCGTCGTCTGGCCCGGCCCGGTTGCATTCAGCGCCAGCACCCCTTGGCGCGGTCTGTCGGGCAATGCCGACACGCTGATGGAGTCGAACCAAATACGCGATCTCAAACTGACCTTCGTTCCCGATCCGGACGGTTCGGATCGTTGGGACCTGCTTGTTTGGGAATAGGCGAAAAAGAGAGAGCGGCCGGATATCTTCCCGGCCGCTCTCACCTTATGAACGATTCGCTCGAACGCTGCAGTTTGCCATCCCCACTCCCCTACTTCACCAAATAACGCACATATAATTCACGCGTATTCTCATCGGCAGACAAATTGAACGTCGCGGGCGGACCGACTTCGACCCCTTCGGCATCGACGAGTTGGAGCGTCCACTCGCCGGCCTGGGGCTCCACTAGTATGACGCTGAAGTTGGTAAAGCGCGTATACGGACCCGGTTCGGCGCGGGTTTGGCCCGGCAAACCTGCATCGGACGTTTCGGCCACATCCAGTTCCGTGCCGTTGCGCTGCACGCGGATGCTGTAGCCGGGCAGTCCAAGCTCTGACGGCGAATAGATATACGCGTAGATGCGGACGACGTTGGGCGCCAGCCCTTCGGTCGGAAACTTCTCGGCCGCCTCCAGTTCAAAGCCAAAAGATGGCGTGGGCGTCGCAGTTGGTTCAGGCGTCTCGGTTGGCGTTGCGGTCGGCTCCGGCGTTGCCGTGGGCTCCGGTGTTGCGGTCGGCGTGGGAACCGGAGTATTCGTCGGCGCCGGCAACGGGGTGGCAGTGGGCGCCGGCGCGACGGCGACCGGCTGCACGGCCTGCGGATCGACAACCGCGGGCTGTTGCACCGCCTCAGCCGCGGGCTGAACCGGCTGCGGGTTGGCGCCGAGCGGCGTCGGCGTCCATGTGGGCACTGGGGTCCAAAGGGCCGCATCCTGCTGACGGCGGCCGCATCCCGTCGCCACCAGGAGTATGGCCAACAGGATGAGGAGCAGGACCGACAAGCGAAGTCGTTGTCCTTCCCGTCGTCTGGGCAATTCGAGCGCAAGGTCTGTTGTGTGAGGCTTCATGGCGTCCGTGGCTACTTCCCTGTTCCTCGATGTTTCGATTGATGTATGCAACGTAAACGTCTAATGCCGCCATTTGGGTTTCATGCACCCAGGGCGTTAGGCATGCACAGAGCGGAAGCAGCACCATCGTAGCGCATTGCGGGCCGGACCGGCAAGCCACAGACAGACGCAGAAAAGATCACCGTGATTTCAGTTCTCTTCGCGACGGACACCAAATGAGGCAGGACAGATGGGAAGGACGCACGCAGGACGCCGCGATGCCCCCTTCCCATGGGCAGGGGAAAAACGGGGCAGACTATTCCACCGTCACGCTCTTGGCAAGATTGCGTGGCTGATCGACATCTGCCCCGCGGCGCACGGCCATTTCGTAGGCGAAAAGCTGCAGTGGAATGACCGCCAGAATCGGGTACAGCAGTTCATGGGTCTCCGGAATAATCAAGACGTAATCGGCCTTCTGACCCACATAATCATCGCCGGCGGTAGCGACGGCCAGCACCGGACCGCCTCGGGCCTTGACCTGCTCGATCTGGCTAATCATCTTGTCGCGGACGCCGTCCCGGGGTGCAAGCGCCACGGTCGGCATGCGTTCGTCGATCAGGGCGATGGGGCCGTGCTTCATCTCGCCTGCAGGATAGCCTTCGGCATGAATATAGCTGATCTCCTTGAGCTTGAGCGCGCCTTCCCGGGCAACGGGGTAATGCAGGCCGCGTCCCAGGTAGAGGAAATTGTGATAGTCGTGAAAACGATCGGCGAGATCCTGATAGGTGGTGTAGCGCCAGGCATCATCCAGAAGCTGCCCCACCAGTCCAGGCAAAGTTGCCAGGGCCTGCACGTAAACTGCCTGGGCAGCCGCGTCAAGGCGCCCCCGGGCTTGCCCCAAATAGAGACCAAGCAGGAGCAAATCGGTCACGGAAGCGGTAAAGGCCTTGGTGCTGGCGACCCCGATCTCGGCGCCGGCCTGCATGTAAAGATGGCCATCACAAACACGCGCGGCCTGGCTGCCGATTGCATTGACAATGGCCAGAGTTCTCGCTCCGCCCGCTCTGGCCTCCTCCAGTGCAGCCAGCGTATCGACTGTCTCACCGCTCTGGGTGATGGCCACCACGAGTTGGCCGGGCGTAATGAGCGGCCGACGATAGCGGTACTCACTGGCATAATCCACTTCCACCGGGATTCGTGCCAATTGCTCGATATAGTATTTACCGAGCAATGCCGCGTAGTAGCTGGTACCGCATGCGACAATCGTTACTTTCTCCAGTTCGCACATCGTCTCGACGGTCAGGTTCAAGGTGTCCAACTCGACCCGACCTGCACCAAAATCGAGTCGACCGCGCAGGGTGTCGGCCAGGCTGCGCCCTTGTTCATGGATCTCTTTCTGCATGAAGTGACGATATTCGCCCTTTTCCGCCGCAGCCGGGTTCCAATCGATGATCAACGGCTTTTTGACGACAGCGTCACCGTCGAGGTCGTAATAATTGGCGCCCTCAGCCGTCACGACGGCCATTTGACGACTATCGAGGAAAGTAATCTCCCGGGTGCGTCCCAATATGG
>CAYZLP010000653.1:0-3558 GCA_964478635.1 uncultured Caldilineaceae bacterium | reverse complement strand
TACTCCCCCACAACCCAACTATCCTTACTCCCGCCGCCCTGGGAGGAATTGACGACCAGCGACCCTGCCTTGAGCGCCACTCGGGTCAAGCCGCCGGGCGGGACCGTGATCTCGCTGCCGTACATGACGAAGGGGCGCAAATCGACGTGACGCGGCTCAACCCGGCCGTCGATGTAGCTGGGCGCAGTCGAGAGCATGATGGTCGGTTGGGCGATGTAATTGCGAGGATTGACTAGAATCTGTTCACGAAACTCATCGCGCTGCGCTTTCGTGCTCTGCGGACCGATCAGCATGCCATAGCCGCCTGACTCGCCCACGGCTTTGACCACCAGCGTGTCCAGATTTTTGAGAACGTGATCGCGTTGCGCGGGATCTTCAAGCAGATAGGTCTCGACGTTGTCAAGGATCGGCTCTTCGCCCAGATAGTAGCGGATAATGGCCGGCACGTAGGCATAAATGGCCTTGTCATCGGCTACGCCGGTTCCGACGGCGTTGGCCAAATTCACGTTGCCGCTGCGATAGACGTTGAAGAGACCGGGGACGCCCAGCATGGAATCACGGCGGAAGACCAGAGGATCGATGAAGTCATCGTCGATGCGGCGGTAGATCACGTCCACCCGCTTGAGCCCGGCCGTAGTACGGGTGAAGAGGTGATTGTCATGCACGAGCAGATCGCGCCCCTCGACCAGTTGAATGCCCATCTGCCGGGCCAGGAAGGTGTGTTCGAAATAGGCCGAATTATAGACGCCCGGCGAGAGCAGCACGATGTTGGCATCGCGCCGGCCCTGGGGTGCAAGGGTACGCAGCGTCTCCAGTAGATTCTGGCCGTATGATTCCAGCGAGCGGACCCCGGACGCATTGAACTGCCGGGGAAAGAGCCGTTTCATTACCCGTCGATTGCCCAGCATATAGGAGGCGCCGCTGGGTACCCGCAGGTTGTCTTCCAAAACGACAAAGCGGCCGTCCGGCAGGCGGATTAGATCGGTGCCAACCAGCGCGATGTAGACGTCCCGCGGCACATGGACGCCCCGCATTTCCCGGCGATAGTGGCGACTGCTGAAGACGAGTTCAGGCGGTACCACACCGTCCGTCAGAATTTTGCCCGCGTGGTAGATATCGCCCAGGAATTCGTTTAGCGCCCGGATACGCTGGGCAAGACCCGAGGAAATTGTCTGCCACTCGTCGGCAGTAATGATCCGCGGCAATAAATCAAACGGAAAGATGCGCTCGACGCCTTCGGATTCCGTATAGACCGTGAAGGTAATGCCCTGCTGCAGGAAATAGAGATTTGCGGCCTGCTGCTTGAGGTCGATTTCGTCTGGATCGGCGGTCGTAAGACGCTGATAGAGGCGTTTGTATTGGGGGCGGAGTACGCCCTCGCGGGTGAACATCTCATCATACGCTGCGCCCAACGCATACCCTTCGAAGGGCGCCGGCAGGCTTGAACTCGCTTGGTGGGCGATGGCCATCTCTGTCATGCCGTGGAGCTCCAGTGTTTTGGCCGAACGTGGATTGCCCATCATGATACGGGAACCGGGACAAGAACTGAATGTACGAACTGTACAAAATAAGGCGTGATTCGTCAAGCGAAATGGCCACCGTACGCCAAGATATTGCCGCTTCTTGCGGCGATCTGCACAATTGCTTGCCGTAGATGGCTTTTCATTGATGCGTTCGGATTCGTGGCGCTTGACGGGATTCGCCTATAATGGGAGCCTGTTGCCGGAACGCACGATCCAATATATTTACGAGCGTGAGCCACCTATGTCGAATTTTGTCAGCATTATTTTGATCGCCGCCGTCGGCGGCATAGCCGTCACCCTTCAGGCCCAATTCATGGGCAGCATGGATCGGGTCATGGGTACCCGGGAAAGTGTCTTCATTACCTATGCGGGCGGCGGTCTGCTGATTTCCCTGCTGATGCTGCTCGTCTGGCGCGGGGGCAATCTCGCGCAGTGGCGGGATGTTCCGACCTATGCGCTCTTTGCGGGCGTTCTCGGGCTTATCATTGTCGGCACCATCGGCTATTCGACCTCGCGCATGGGGTTGATCGCCACCTTTGGCGTGATTCTCGCCGCCCAGTACATTTCCGGCGCCGTCATCGACCACTATGGCCTCTTCGGGACCCAGGTGCGACCCCTGGACTTTGGTCGGATCCTGGGGATGATTGTGTTGGCAGTGGGGGCGTGGTTGGTGGTGCGCTAGGAGTCATGATCTTGCACTGTCTTTGGTCTAGAGAGCTTTCGAAGGAATCGAGTTATGGGTGACGGTGGGATGGATATTCGGGTGATTCGAAGCAGGAAGCGGCGTAAGACGGTTTCGGCCCGGGAGGTCGACGGGGTGCTGGAGGTGCGCGCGCCTGTCGACATGAGCGACGCCGAACTGCAGCCGATCGTGAAGAAGCTGCAGCAGCGCCTGGCGCGTCGCAGGGCCAAGGCTGAACTGGACGATAATGCGCTGGAGCAGCGCGCGCAAGAGTTGAACCGACGCTATTTCGGGGGCGAGCTGACCTGGAACTCGATCCGCTGGGTCGCCAACCAGAACAGCCGTTGGGGAAGCTGCACGCCGCGCAACGGCACGATCCGTCTCTCCCACCGGTTGGCCTCGTTGCCCCGCTTCGTCGTCGATTACGTGATCGTCCACGAATTGGCCCACCTGCTTGAAGCCAATCACGGGCCGTCGTTCTGGAACCTCGTCAATCGTTATCCCAAGACCGAACGGGCAAGGGGCTATCTCATGGCCGTCGGTCTTGAAGAGACGGACGAGGATTGATAAACCCTTGAGAGGTTGCATTGCAACGTCTCTACCCGGCGCATTATTGCTCTTCCTGCATCCGCGACCAAAGCAGGTCCAGCGTGACTGCCAGGCGCTCGCCCAACGCATCTCCCCGTTCTGAGGTGACGTCATCCTCATTCTCAAACACTACATAGGGCACATCTATCTCGCGTACCCGGAGCGCCACCGGATCTGCCGCGGAATATTCGCGCCAGTCATCACCGCTATAGAGGCGCGTCAGCTTGTCGTCCGGCAGCCCGTGCTCCAGGATGCTGTCCGGGCGATCGGGGTTGAAGCGCTTGCGATTCTTGCGCAGCGATTCTGCGAAAGAGACCTCCACATAAAGGATGCCGGCCTGGCTCAGCAGCTGGTCGGAGAGGTGGGGGAAAGCTGCCGCGTAGCCGCCGTGCTCCACACCCCGGGCGAATTCGACGATGACGGTGTGATCGTCGAAATAGGCAGGATCATCCCGCAGCAGTTTGCGATACTCCAGATCGATCCGCTCAATGAGTAGATGCCAGAGATACTCGTGCTTGAAATAGCCCTCATCATCGGTATGCAACCGTGGCTTGCCGAACTTCTCGGCCAGGATATGATCCTCCTCGAACCAGGTCCAGAGCATGGGGAAATCGTCGATGAAGGAAAGCTTGCCCATGTGAAAGCGGCGTCTCCGTTCCGTATCCGGCGTTTTCAGAAGATAGTCGATGATTTCGCTTTTACCCGACGCCGGCCGGCCGATGAGAATGACAATGTCAAAGGTATCCATGGAGTTCGTCCTTGTGC
>CAYZLP010000652.1:0-3560 GCA_964478635.1 uncultured Caldilineaceae bacterium | reverse complement strand
GGTTGGATATTTCCGGCCAGGTCCACGGCCACAGCATCCTGGGCGACGCCCGTGCGGGGCTGGGTCTGGCCCAGGTTGTTGGTGGCGACGGCTTCGAAACCGTAAACGCCGTCGCCCAGGCCTGTGGCCGCATAATCAAACTCGGCGCTGAACTGGGCGCCCGAGAAGCTCTGCCAACTGCTCCACCTGCCGCCGTTGAACTGATAGAAGATTTCAAACGACGTGATCTGGGTTCCCGGCGAAGCCGAGGCGCTCCAATTTACCGTGAACTTGCCGGGATTGGGCGTGCTTGCGGTGATGACGGCCGGCACGAAGGGCGTGACGTGGGCCACGGGATAGGTGCGCACGGTCGTTTGCGCCTGGGGGACTTCCGGGAAGTCCTGGACGTTGTCCACGTTGTCGGTAGCGCGCACGCGGAAGTCGTAGGTGGCATCAGGCTGGGCGCCCGTGACCTGGAAGTTGGTCAGCGGTGTCTCCGAGAGCAGGGTCTGCCAGTTACCGCCGTTGACCCGCCATTGGATGTCGTAGTTTTTTACACCCGACAGATTGTCGGCGCCGCTCCAGTTGAGGGTGAAGAAGGTGCTGGTCGTGAATTCGGGCAGGGGCGTCATGCTCGTGGTCGGCGGCTGGGTGTCGATGGTCGTCGCCGCCTGGGAACCGCCCTGGGCCTCGATATTGCCGGCCCGATCGGCCGCCCGGGCCGTCAGCTCCACCCGGTCGCCGTTGCTGGCATAGTTCTTGAAGCTATTCTCGGTCGCCTGGGTCTGGTTCTTCCAGTGGACCCAGGAGCCGCCGTTGATGCGGTAATAGACGTCGAAATAGGCGATGCCGCTGGGCTCGCAGCCGGCCGGCGCGAAGTCCTGACCGCCCCAGTTGACCGGGAAGAGACCGGGCGAGAAGCTGGGCAAGCCGGCGACGCTGCTCTGGGGCGGGATGGTGTCGCACTGGACGCTGTATTCCACGTCGATGTAGGCGCCTAGACCCGTCTCGCGCGAGTTGAAGATGCGGGAGCGGTTGTTGCTGGGCACCTCGTCGCCGGTGACGATGAGGCCGTGGTTGGCTTCAGCGCCGCTGAGCCAGGCATGGATCAGGTTGGTGGCGTCGGCCGTCTTCCAACCGTCGTTGGCGTCCACCTGGCCCAGGGGCAAGGGATCGCCGCCCAGGAAGTTGGCGTTGTTCCAGGTAGCGCCGTATTCGTTCCAGTCCGAGCGCATGAACTGGGCCCGGTAGCCCATGGGGGCGTCGTTGAAGGGGATGGACTGGTTTTGGTAGATGTTGAGGCGCGCGCTGGTCACCGTGGCGTTGGTTGGAATGCCGCCCAGGTCAAACTGAATGAGCATGCGTACGGCGTCAAAGCTGTTGGCCTCCCAGCCCAGGCGCAGGGTGCCGTCGTTGCCGTAATTGCTGTCAGGATTCCGGGAGGAGAGGAAGGTGTCCTTGGAGGTATTGATGCGCACGACGGCGTCAATGCCCGTGGGCGTTTCGCTGTAGCTCAGAAAAGTGTAGTCGTCGTTATAGGGTTCGGGTTTGGTGTCCTGGGCCGTGGCCGTCGGCATGACGGCCAGCAGGAGGATAAGAGTGAGCATCCAGGCCGAGAACCAGGTTCGAGGCGCGGTGATAGCCATAGTGAATCTCCATGAATGGTCGAGCACGCTGTTGTGAATACGTTGTTGCGAATGTGGCGACGGAATCCTAATCCATTTTGCGCGGATCGAGCGCATCACGCAAACCGTCGCCGATATAGTTGATAGAAATGACGGTCAGGAAGATCATCAAGCCGGGGAAGAAGGCCATCCACCAGTTGCCCTTGCGCATCTCGTCCTGGGCGGCGCTGAGCATGTTGCCCCAGGTGGGCGTAGGCGGCTGCACGCCGAAGCCCAGGAAGCTGAGCCCCGACTCGGAAATGATGGATTGGGCGACGAGAAGCGTGGCCGCCACGATGATGGGCGTGGCCGTGTTGGGCAGCACGTGTCGGAAGACGATGCGCAGATTGCGGATGCCCAACGTGCGGGCCGCTTCGACGAATTCCTTCTCTTTCAGGCTGAGAAATTGTCCCCGCACCAGGCGCGCCACGCCTGTCCAGGAAAGAATGCCCAGGATGAAGACAATGCCGCCGACGCCGCCGTAGGCCTGGAATATGGGGATTTCGACGCTGCGCATCAGGAGCGACATGATGATGAGCATAAAGATACGGGGCAGGGAGATAAAGAGATCGGTCAGACGCATGAGCAGATTGTCGACCGTGCCGCCATAGTAGCCGGCGATGGAGCCGACGATTGTGCCGATGCTCACGCCGACGACGGTGGCCAGCAGCCCGACCGTGAGCGAAATGCGCCCGCCGTACATGAGGCGGGTGAACATATCCCGCCCGAGGGTGTCGGTACCCATGGGGTGTTCCAGGCTGGGCGGCTCGCGGCGCTCGCGCATGCTGCTGCGCTCGGCGTCATAGGGGCTGATCCAGGAGACGGCGATCGCGCCGAAGACCAGCAGGCTCAGTACGACCAGGCCCGCCACCGCCATCTTGTGGCGGCGGAAGCGGCTCCAGATCATGCCGCGCATGGTCCGTTCTTTGGGCATTGTCGCAGCCAGTTCGGCCGTCGTCGCTGTTGTCGCCATGAAAAGTCCTTACTCGCTCTGCACAATGGAACGCGGATTGAGCGGATCGGGCGGATACCCGCGGATAATCTGGATGAAAATCAGCGTAGATTCGGTAAATCCGCCTAATCCGCGTTCTATGGGATCGGTGGCTAAATAGTTACTTCTAATCGTAGCGCACGCGCGGATCCAGGAAAGCATAGGCAATGTCCGCGATCAGGTTGAACGTAATAATCAGCACGGCGTTGATCATGATAATGCCCATGAGCATGGGGTAGTCGGCGCGCTGGGCCGAACGGTAGAAGAGACGACCCATGCCGGGCCAGGAAAAGATGGTTTCGGTAAAGAGTGCGCCGCCAAAGAGTCCGGGCAGATCCAGGGCGATGATTGTGATGACGGGCGTCAGGGCATTCTTGAGGGCATGGCCGCTGATGACCCGCCGTTCGTTCAGGCCCTTGGCTCGGGCGGTGCGAATGTAGTCCAGGTGAATGACTTCCAGCATCTGGCCGCGCATGTAGCGGGTGTAGGTGCCGGCCCCGAAGAGGGCCAGCATGGTCACCGGCAGAATCATGTGCTGGATGCGCTGGGCCAGGGTCGGATCTTCCACGCCATAGGGCGCCATGCCGCCGCCCGGCATGAGCGGGGTGCAGTCGCTACAGTCCCAGAAATTGGAAAATTGAAAGCCCGTCGAAGGGCTGACCGGATTGTTGAGCCAGACGTTGAAAACAATGATCAGAATGAGGCCGAACCAGAATATTGGAATGGCCTGGCCCACAAAGGCAAAAAAAGTCGCAATGTGATCGAAGGCGGAGTACTGCTTTACGGCCGAGAGAATGCCGATGGGCAGGGCAATGAGCAGGGTCACGACAAAGGCCACGCTCATAAGTTGGAGCGTGTTGCCCAGGCGTTCGCCGATCTCGACCCGTACGGGCCGCCGCGTGGCGTTGCTGTAGCCCCAGTCGCCT